>NZ_JAQMUE010000083.1 GCF_028330985.1 Roseofilum reptotaenium CS-1145
ACTGGCAAGAAGAAAGAAATCGGGAAAAAGTGAAAATCCAATGGCAATTCACGACGGACGATGCTCGCATTAAACTTAACCACCTTTACCCACAATTTTAAGCTTGCCAGTCCAGTAGCGATCGAGTAGCTCTTGCCGAGACAACTTCATAATGGCTTCTGTTCTCTCTAAAGGCGATCGCTCCATCAAAGGATCGATAATTTGGGCTAGGCGATCGTCAATTTCCCCAAACTTCACTTGCAACATGCTCTCTACCATCATCCGCTCTACTCGTTGAGTAGTCTGTTCAGTAGCCTGTTGAGTAGCCTGTGTAACAGCTTGTTCAACAGCTTGTTCAACAGCCTGTTGAGTAGCAGCTTCTACGTCCCTTTCTAATCGTTGTAAAAAAACGGTTGTTAGATCCATTATTAACTCCCGATCGCTGCGATCTAAATCTTGACGTTTTTCTAATAGTGTCAATAACCCGTAGAGCAATTCTAGCGTCTTTCCTCTAAAAGGATGAACGTCCGGCAAAGCTTTAAGTTCTGCGATCGCCTCTTTCTGAACGCTCCCTCTTCCTAACAATCTTAACCACAAGGTTTCTGGAATCTTGTCGAGTTGATGAATGACCACAATTCCCGCTTTGAACCCTGATGCCAAGGGATAGATCCCTGGGGGATAATTTTCCGGTGCAGGGAAAGCAGCAAAGCTCCTTAAGAGATCTTCCGAAGCTGTTGGAGATAAAATCCATAATTGAGGAATCTGGCGATCGCTAAATTTCGCCTCTTCCCGGTTCGCTTTGCGCTTCAGTTGAGCCTCTAAATCCCAAGCTTTCCCTAGACAACTACGGATATCCTCTGCTTGAACTGGATTCCGAAAAGTTTCAAACACCGTTGGCGCTTGGCTTAGAGTTGCCAATAGTCCCAATTGAGCTATTCCTTCGGGATTCGGAGAAGATGGCATAAAAACACATCTATTTCGCGAACCTCTGAGACCACATCTAAACTGATCTTCACTTCTCCAAAAGGTTTGAGCAACTCTTGGAGATATTCTTTAGCAAACTGGTCATGGGCAAAACGAGTCATAATTTGCTCTTAAAAATTGTGAAACCCAGTATAGTGTAGGGGTGATTCATGAATCACTCCTACATGGCGATCGCCCTACGACTAACTTTAAAAACCGGAAATCCCCTTTTCTACCCTTTTTTTCAGCTACACGACTCTCCATTGAAGCGCATCAGAAATTGCCATAACCTTTATCTAATCTTTCTTTCACCCCCAAGACGATTGGGGTTCTATCCTCCATTTCATCCTCTAGACTTCTTCAGTTTCTCTGTTTTCCCTATTTTTCTGCCTTGGGGTGCGCGGAGGGATTTTTTGGCTTGGATTAGCAAGACATTATGGGCTTGTTTCCCTTACACAGCAAGAGTTATAGAGCAGAGAATGTCGAGTTACTCTTCGATCCGCGCACCTCGACGAATCGTCCAAACCCCTATTCTCTCGTTGACCTGCGTGGAAGCCTTATGGGGTAACGATTTCAGGTGTTTTGTTGCGCTCCGTGCAAAGACAATTTATAGTGTTTCTTGGGGGTGCGTGAAATCAGCGCTTGAAACCCTTACCCCGTCTGACCTCTCAGACGAACACCCTACCGATTGGGTTAAATCGGATTAGTTGGAAACTTTAAGAGATGGTTTTACCAAATCAGGGGCAATCTGGAGGTAACCCTACCGATTGGATTAAATCGGATTAGTTGGAAACTTAAAGATGTCCACGGAAATTTTGTACGCGGTGCCCCCTACCGATTGGGTTAAATCGGATCAGTTGGAAACAGCCCCGCATCTCCTCACAGAATTGCACCCGCTTGGGTGTGTTGGCCCTACCGATTGGGTTAAATCGGATTAGTTGGAAACATCTCTATATACCGTCCTAGTAAGGTAGGCGGTAACCCTACCGATTGGGTTAAATCGGATTAGTTGGAAACACCAGTGACGATACGTTCCCTTCCAGTCACTTCAACCCTACCGATTGGGTTAAATCGGATTAGTTGGAAACCAGACATGATTTTTTCCTCGAGTAATTTTCTGTCTCTAGCCCTACCGATTGGGTTAAATCGGATTAGTTGGAAACCGGGGTGCCGGACACAGTAATGTCAAAAGTAGCCCCTACCGATTGGGTTGAATCGGGTTAGTTTGAAAAAAGCCACGTAACAGTGGCTTTCTTAATGGCTTATTTACTTCGAGAGATGGGTTCAATAGGATCAGTTTCGTTACCTTTCAATTACCCATAACCCATTACCCACCAACCTAAACTTGGTGAGTCAGTTGTGGTTTCGGCCCGGGAATAAAAATCGATAAAGCTTTAGGAATGACGCGGAAGTGAGCGGGGGTAGTAGTCGTAATTTCGCCATCCGTATTGATGGGGAGAGGATGGCGGGTGTAAACCTGCATTTCTGTACCATTGAGGGATAATATCCCCGGCAAAGTATGATAGCGACCTTGGCGAAGAGCAGGGAAAATAGCTAGAATTTGCCACCAATGTTCTAATCCTAAACTGTAGAGATCGAGGCGTTGATCGTCGATCGCCGCATCATGAGCGATCGCCATTCCTCCTCCATAATAGCGACCATTACCAATCGCAATTTGAATCGTTTTCACCTTATGGGACTCTTCCCCCGCTCGAATTTCGGCATCAAATAAACGAGATTGAGTCAACACTTTCAGAGCAGACATCGCATAGGCTAAAATTCCCCAACGTCCCTTAGATTGTTTACTGAGACCCCCCGTAATCTTCACACTTAATCCCAAACTAGCCACATTAAAGAAATACTTGCCATTCACCCAGCCTAAATCAATTTGATGGAGTTTTCCCGTAGCGATCGCCCGACAAGCCGCCGGAATTGACAATGGTATCTGTAACGTTCGCGCCAGATCGTTAGCCGTTCCCATCGGTAAAATACCTAAAGGTCGTTGGATCTCCACCAGAGCATCCACCGCCCCATTCAGAGTACCATCGCCTCCGCCAATAATCACCAAATCCATTTGGGGGCCATACTTGCGAATCACCTGGGGTAATTCTTGATAATTTGAAGGAGAAACTGCGAATAACTCAAATCCATGATGTTCCAAATAGGTCATTGCCTCCTCGCGAGAATGCCTCCCCCGTCGTGAATGAGTATTGACCAAAAATAGCGCTTGCCTAGTCATAAATTTCCCTTACAACCAGAATATAGTATTTTTAATTGATTCCTGTTCAAGTCCACCTCTGCCTAAATCTCTCTCCCACGGAAGAGGGACTTCTACTCCCCTTCTCCCACCGGAGAAGCGCCGCGCTGCTTGTCCTGAGCGTAGCCGAAGGGGGCTAGTGGATGAAGACAACCCTTGATGACTCATGTAAAACTCGATTACCGCAGCATAATCACTATGATTCACCGCACGATTCGACCCATAGGAGTTTACGATCTCCGAGGATTAACCTCTTATCAGTCTAAGTTACTTTCCCTAGACTCCATACGCGGTTATCTTCTCCACATTGATGCCAAAAATGATAATACAACGATCCTCAACCCCAATGAACTCCCTGAAATCAAATATGCTAATGGTTTAGCCATTTGGGAGAACACCCTCTGGTTTACCCGCGATCATAGTGTCTATGCGTGTTCCCTAGACGATTTTCGTCCCCGCTTATTTGCCACTTTGCCCTTCCGCGCTGAAGGAATTGCCGTTTGGGGAACAACCATTTATGTTTCCTGTAAGGAAGGCTGTTATATCCAAGTGTTTAACGATAAAGGGCGGATGATTACCCAGTTGCGTCCCCCAGGCGTTGGAGTAGAAAGTCTAACAATCCGCCATGAGGAGCTTTGGGTAGCGGACAAGGAAGAACAGACCGTTTATTGTATGGATCGGGCAACTGGCGAGATTCAATTTAGCTTCTTAACGCCCTTTGATAGTCCCACGGGACTGGTGTTTTATCAAGATCCAGCCACCTCAGAAGAATTACTCTATGTTTCCTATGCCAGTGAAAAACCCTTTATCCGCGATGACCCCAATTCCGATCCGCCCCTAGAATTAGCTTGGCGCGATCGCACCTTTATTCATCCCCTCTACTATTCCTATAATCCCGACGGCTATTATAGTCTCTCCAATGGTTATCTGATCGAGATGTCCTATGTCGAAGAACTCTCTCCCCTCGATGCCATTGAATTGAAGAATTTACAATGGCGAATTGCTCTGCCTTCAGAAACAGCGCGGCAAAAAGTACGCTCCATAGAAGCGATCGGTTTAGAGTTTACCGAAGAAATTCAAGAAGGGCAAAACGTTGCTGTTTTTAACTTTGACCACCTGAAACCTTACGAAAAACGAATTTTTGGTTGGAAAGCCTTAATCGAAGTTTACAGCATCAAATATAGCCTTGTACCTTTGGATGTAGAAAAAATCCCCACCTTAGAGCCAGACTTACAACAGCGCTACCTGATTGATGATGATAATCTAGCCATGGATACGGCGATCGTCCGGGAAGCCGCTCAACAAGCAGTCAGTGGAGAAACTAACTTTTTACGGCGCATGATTTCGTTGCGCAATTATGCTTACGATCGCCTCTCCTATCGACTAACCACCAAAATAGAAACCCCCGACGTTGTTCTCTCCAGAGGTGCGGGATCTTGTGGTGAATATGTCGGCGTTTTACTCGCTCTCGCACGCTTAAATGGCATTGCCTGCCGTACCATTGGTCGCTATAAATGCCCCGCTAGTCCTGAATACAAAAACGTTCCCCTAGAGCCAGATTATAACCATGTTTGGTTAGAGTTTTATATTCCCAGTATCGGCTGGGTTCCCATGGAATCCAATCCCGATGATATGGAAGATGGTAATCACTTGTCCCGTTTTTTTATGGGGTTAGCCTGGTATCATATTGAAATCGGCAAAGGAATTCCCTTTGAGCGCATCCGCTTAGATGGAAAACCTGTAGACCGAGAACAGCTCTCTGTGGGAGATTTAGCGTTAAATCATGTCCGGTTTACGATTCTGGAAGAAATAGCGCCTCCTGAGTTGAGTAACCGGTAGTAGAACCCTTCAGTTATGAATCCTCTGGAACGGTTAGCACGAAAAAAACGGGGAGCGATCGCTCTGTGGTATGAACGAATCATGGTCGCGATCGCCACCGTTAATTTAGCCTTGGTTGCCTTCGACCTCAGTTATATCCAACTGCGAAACTTTTGGTTGCAAGGAACCATTCAAGTTCCCTTCGTCGGATTTATCATTAAAGTCCCCATTCTCTCCGATTCAATCGATTCTTCTCCCGTTACGGCTTGGTACGATCCCATCAAAGGAATTCAAGGCAACCGCGATACCGAAAACTACTTGCGAGTGGTTCGTGAGCTAGAAAAACAGGCTCAGAAAACCGGTTATAGCTCTCCTCTCTCTAAACAACTTTTAGCTCAATTGCGAGAATTGAGTGAAGAAATGATTAATCAAAATCCGTTCCAGGGAGCTGGGAAAAGCGGAACCTTGGAAAAAATCAAAAACCGAATGCGAGATCATATGGAGGACGACTCTGCTAAGGATGCATTTAATCAGTTTTGGACAGCAGAAAATCTATTATTTAGCTCAGAAGATCAAGTTGAGCTATTTAATGCTACAATCGCTCCATTAATGGCTAGCAACTATTATCGTTCCATTGATGAAACTGGAGGATATACGAATTTATTTGCTGCCATCGATTTCCCCTTTGCTCTTCTATTTTTAGTTGAATTTTTGGCTCGCAGCCTATACATCAGTCAGAAACACGATACCATTACCTTGACCGATGCCATGCTCTGGAGATGGTATGACATTTTCCTGTTTTTACCCCTCTTTCGGTGGTTGCGTATTATTTCCGTTACTATCCGTCTCCATCAAGCTAAACTAATTAATTTAGAACCCATTCGTATCCAACTGAGTCGAGGATTTGTTGCTACGATTGCGGGTGAGCTGACTGAAGTCATTATTATTCGAGTGATTAATCAGTTGGAAAATGAAATTCGGAGTGGTTCCCTAGCGCGACAACTCTTTGAAGGAGCCAACCGTGAATATATCGATCTGAATGATATTAATGAAATTGAAGCCATTACCCATCGATTAACCGAAGTGGTAATCTGCCAAGTCTTACCCACACTGCAACCGCAAATCCAAGACATTATCAACCACAATATTGAGCAAGTGGCTGAAGCGACTCCCTTCTATCAAAACATCAAAAATATTCCCCCACTCGCCCAATTGCCTAGCCAATTTAGTCAACAGGTCTCCGAGCAACTTTCCCGCTTGATTGCTGAAGGCTCCCAAAATCTGTATCAAGCCATTAGAAATGATACGGTAGGCGCAGAATTAATGAGTCAATTGGCAGAAAGTTTTGGTAAATCTCTCAGTGCCGAATTGCAACAAAAACATACCACCCAAGAACTGGAGTCTCTAGTAACAGCCTTCTTGGAAGAATTTAAGATTAACTATGTGCAACGCCTAGCTGAAGAAGACATTGAGAAAATTTTAGAGGAAACCAAACGTCTGGAAAAAAGCAAGAAACGTTAAGCCGCTCTCCAAAATTTGCACAATCTTGAGCGAATCGATTGCCTATTCCCTATTCCCTAGCGTATAGCGCTATAATAGAGTTTGACCGTGCTTGATGGGGAAAGTACACTCTTTTCTCTGCAATCTAGAGTCAAGTGATTTCTTTGAACGTTCAGCTTGGTATTGAAGAAAGTCTATCTTTTCTCCTCAACCCCTGAACCCTAATCCCAGGGAGAGAAAAGAGATCCCTCACCATTAGGTGAGGCAACCTCCAGTCTATGGCTAAGGGCGATCGCCACAACGATCCCTCCCTAAACCAATCTCAGACGCTTGAGTGGGAACTAACCCGCTTTTTTTTATGGCAGTACATGGTGTATTATGGTTCATCCTTTAATCCCACAACTCCTAGAGTTAGCCGCCCCAGTCGCTCAAAAACTGGGGTTGGAAGTCGTTGGTGCTACCTTCCAAACCAACCAAAATCCACCGGTATTACGGGTTGATATTCGGAACCCGGATCAAGATACGGGTTTAGATGAGTGTGAACAAATGAGTCACTTCCTAGAAGCCGCTCTAGAGGACAGTCAACTGATTACCCAATCCTATGTCTTGGAAATCTCCAGTCCGGGTATTTCCAAACGCCTCATCACGGACCGCGACTTTATTGCCTTTAAGGGATTTCCTGCGATCGTTATGACTGATCCCCCCTATAAGGACAAATCCCAATGGGAAGGTACACTCAATAGTCGCGATGAAACCACAGTGTATCTGAACCAAAAAGGCCGCAATATTGCCATCCCTCGTGATGTCATTCGTTGGGTAGAGTTTTGCTGACGGTGAACTCGCTCCCTAGAGGGTAATCTCAAATTTACACTTAGAACAAAGGAAAATAATTAACAATGTCAATGGTTGACTTGCCTGGACTCAAAAATTTAATTGAGAGTATCAGCAAAGAACGAAACTTACCCAAAACGGCTGTTCAAGCTGCCCTGAGAGAAGCTCTGATGAAGGGGTATGAACGCTATCGTAGAGCCGCTCACCTGAAAAGCTTTGAAGAAGATTATTTTGATAATTTTGAGGTGGAACTCGATCTCGATGAAGAAGGGTTTCGGATTCTCTGCACTAAGGTGATCATGGAAGAAGTAAGTAATTTCGACCATCAGATTTCCCTCAAAGAAGTGCAAGAAGTAGTGGATGAAGCCCAAATCGGTGAAACAGTTGTCTTGGATGTTACTCCCGATCAGGGCGACTTTGGTCGCATGGCCGCCATTCAAACCAAGCAGGTCTTGGCGCAAAAATTACGAGATCAGCAGCGTAAACTGATTCAAGAGGAATTTCAAGACCTTGAAGGAGAAGTATTACAGGCGCGGGTACTACGCTTTGAGCGCCAATCGGTGGTTCTAGCCGTTAGCAGTGGCTATGGACAGCCAGAAGTGGAGGCTGAGTTACCCAAACGGGAACAGTTGCCTAATGATAATTACCGAGCGAATGCCACATTTAAGGTTTATCTGAAAAAGGTGGGATCGGGTTCCCATCGCGGCCCCCAGTTGATGGTCTCCCGTGCCGATGCCGGGTTGGTCGTCTATTTGTTTGAAAATGAAGTGCCGGAAATTGAAGATGAGGTGGTACGGATTGTGGCCGTCGCGCGGGAAGCCAATCCCCCCTCTCGTTATGTGGGGCCGCGAACCAAGATTGCGGTGGATACCTTGGAACGGGATGTAGACCCAGTAGGCGCTTGTATTGGGGCGCGAGGATCGCGTATCCAGGTGGTAGTTAATGAACTGCGAGGCGAAAAAATTGATGTGATCCGGTGGTCTCCCGATCCAGCAACCTATATTGCTAATGCTCTAAGTCCAGCCCAGGTGGATGCGGTCTATTTAATTGACCCTGAAGTGCGACAAGCCCATGTATTAGTAGCCGAAGATCAGTTAAGTTTAGCGATTGGTAAGGAGGGACAAAATGTACGTTTAGCGGCTCGATTAACGGGCTGGAAAATTGATATTAAAGATGGAGCGCTCTATGATGCCACGGCTGAACATCAGAAGATAGCCGCGATTATTGAGGCTCGCCATGGAGCAGAGGAGATGGATGAGCCATTAGAGGCATCCTCAGAGGAAGAAGAGACAGTAGTCGCCCCAGAAGACTCGACTTTAGACTTCCAGGAAGAGCGCTCAGAAGACTCAGAATTAGTAGAATTAGAGGAGGACGATCCAATGACACAAGAATAGAGGAGAATAAGAAACCCTAGGGGTCAATAAGATGAGATGAGGGAGAGGGAATGGAGCCGAATCAACGGCGTTGTGTAAGTTGCCGAAAAGTCGATCGAAAAGAAGCCTTTTGGCGAATTGTCCGGGTTTATCCAGATAGTAAAATCCAATTGGATCGGGGAATGGGGCGATCGGCTTATTTATGTCCACAAGCCGACTGTTTAAAAGCAGCTCAAAAAAAGAATCGATTAGGGCGATCGCTCAGAGCTTCTGTTGCGCCATCGGTTTATGAAGCTCTATGGTCTCGCTTACAGGCAGTGGATAACCCCCCGCCATCTCTCCCCAAATCTGAGCCATAAAACCCGGTTTTTGAACTCATTGGGTAGCGAGATTTCTAAAAATCCTAACAATCCCTCCAGTTGGTTAACAATTTGTGCAAGATTAAATAAAGAAGTATTGATCGACCGAGTGGCGATCGATTTCTTCTGTCCCTGTAGTTGTCGTCGAAAGGCAGGCCACTATGTAAAAACCAGTAGATATCACAGACGAGGCAAGTGTGGATGAACAACGGCAAAGTCAGAATATACGAGCTATCCAAGGAATTGAATTTGGACAATCATTACGTTTTAAATCTTTGCGATCAATTGAATATCACCTACAAAAGTCATAGCAGCACCATATCCGAATCGGAAGCCGAGCGGATTCGCGCTTGGGCTGAAAAACATCCCCCCAGCGAAACACCAGCGGGAAAACCGACTCATCATCGCTCCAAATCCCAGGGGAGTGAAAAACCGATTAAGAAAAAACAGCAAATTTTAGAAATTCGGAGACATCCTTCTGAGGGAGACAAACCTAGTGGCTCGACACCAGAGGCACCCCGCAGTTCCTCAGAAGATGCTGTATCCCTGCAATCTCCTCCATCGCGACCTTCACCTTCACCTGTATCTGAAGTGTCTAAACCGACGACTCTACCCGTTGCCCCTGAGCAGAACGCTGAGGAACAGTCCGTTGCCTCCCGTCCCCCTGAACAACCCGCAGCCGAAAAGAGTGCTGAACCCTCTCCCCATTCACCCTCTAAGGACGTGACCCCGCCCCCATCCATGCCTGATGCAGATCAAAAAACTCAATTGATGGGCCCTCCGGTTCGCCCGTCCCAACCCACTAAGCCCTCAAAAGTTGAGGCAAAAACAGCTCCAGTAACGACGGAGGGAATGGTGAGCGCTCCCTCTGCGCCAGCCAAGCCAGCTAAACCGAATCGATCGCCGAAACCGCCTCGACTCAAACGCTCTGGAAATGAGGCGAAACCAGAGACTGGAGAGGTGAAAAAACCTCAAGGAACCAAATCGATTATCCTCAAAGACAGAGAGGCTGGGAAATCGGAAAAACTCAATGGTGGTAAAAAACGCCCCTCAGGATCGGGAGAAGCTACTGCCACTAGTTCTAAACCGAGGAAGCCCGCGAAACCTGAGGCGATCGCCGATAAAGACAAAGATAAAGCATCCGATCCTCTGCGTCCGCGTCCAGTACGACCGGGAGCATCCACGAAAGGTAAGACTGAGGAGATGGATGATGAGGATCTGGTAACTACTCCTCTAGATAACGCAGAACCAGAGGAAACACTGGAATTAGAATTAAGACGGCCCATGCCTCGACCCACCAAAAAGGTGAAAAAACGGTCAGAGGAAGAGGATGAGGATGACCGCCAAAAGGCCAATGCTAAAGCCGGTAAAGGGGTAACCAAAAAACGCCGTCCTCAGATTATTGAGGATGATTTGGATGACGATCTCGATGACGATCTCGATGATGATAACGCCACCGAAGTGAGTCTCTCTCTCGTGCGTCCAGCTAAACCGAAAGGATTATCGGCTCCTGCGGCTAAACCCACAGGAGTACCCGCCGCCAAGAAGCGATCGTCTAATCGGGATCACAGAGGACGACGGATGGCCAATAAAGGGCCAGAGAAAGTTGAGAAACCGGAAAAAATTACCCTCAAGGGTGAATTAATGGTGCGCGATTTAGCGGCCTTGCTGGTGGTTCCCGAAACTGAGGTGGTTAAACGCTTATTTACTAAGGGAATTGCGGCCACGGTGACTCAAACCTTAGATCTGGAAACGGCGATCTGGGTGACTGAAGATTTGGGCGTAGAAGTGGAAACGGTGGCTGCCCAATCAGAAGCGACAAAAACCCAGATGCTGGAAGAAGAGGACTTAGAACACCTCCATCGCCGTCCTCCAGTGGTGACGATTATGGGCCATGTGGATCATGGAAAAACGACGCTTCTGGATGCCATTCGCCAAACTAAGGTCGTTGATTCAGAAGCTGGTGGGATTACCCAACATATCGGGGCTTACCATGTGGATGTGGAGCACGATGACAATAGTCAGCAAATCGTATTTTTAGATACTCCTGGACATGAGGCGTTTACTGCCATGCGGGCTAGAGGAGCAAAAGTTACCGATATTGCCATTCTCGTGGTGGCGGCGGATGACGGGGTTCGTCCTCAAACCATTGAAGCCATTAGCCACGCCAAAGCCGCTCAGGTTCCGATTGTGGTTGCCATTAACAAGATTGATAAGGAAGGAGCTTCTCCCGATCGCGTCAAACAAGAGTTGATGGAACATGGCTTAGTTCCGGAAGAGTGGGGCGGAGATACGATTATGGTTCCCGTGAGCGCCATTCAGGGGGAAAACTTAGATGGCCTGTTGGAAATGTTGATCTTGGTCTCCGAGGTGGAAGAACTGTCCGCTAATCCCGATCGCCTAGCGAAAGGAACCATTATTGAAGCCCATTTGGATAAGGCCAGAGGCCCGGTAGCCACCTTGCTGGTCCAGAATGGAACCCTGCGAGTCGGCGATGCGGTAGTGGCTGGAGCAACCATGGGTAAAGTTCGAGCAATGATCGATGACCGAGGCGATCGGGTGGAAGAAGCACTTCCGTCCTTTGCCGTCGAGGTCTTGGGTCTCAATGAACTGCCCTCAGCCGGAGATGAGTTTGAATGTATGGCGGATGAAAAAGAAGCGCGGGCGATCGCCAATTCCCGTGCAGATGCCCAACGGGAAACCCGCCTTCAACAAGCCCTCGCCTCCCGTCGAGTTACCCTCAGTTCTCTGAGCGCCCAAGTCAAAGAAGGCGAACTTAAGGAACTCAACCTACTCTTGAAAGCCGATGTTCAAGGGTCTGTAGAAGCCATTCTCGGCTCCTTGCAACAATTGCCTCAAAATGAAGTGCAACTGCGGATTCTCCTAGCTGCGGCAGGTGAAGTCACCGAAACTGACGTAGATCTCGCTGCTGCCTCCAATGCTGTGATTATTTCCTTCAATACCACCTTTGCCAGTGGCGCTCGTGCAGCTGCCGATCAAACCGGTGTCGATGTTCGCGAATACGACATTATCTATAAACTCCTAGATGATATTCAAGGGGCAATGGAAGGTCTGCTCGACCCGGAACTGGTGGAAGAAGATCTTGGCCAGGTCGAAGTCCGGGCTGTATTTACCATTGGTAAAGGAGCAGTGGCTGGATGTTATGTACTCTCGGGTAAAGCCATTCGTAACTGTAACTTGCGGGTAATGCGCGGCCAAAACCTAATTTATGAAGGCTTCCTAGATTCCCTGCGTCGGGAACGGGATGATGTCAAAGAGGTCAATTCTGGTTTTGAATGCGGAATTGGGGTTGATAAGTTTACCACTTGGGAAGTCGGTGATGTGATTGAAACCTATCGCATGGTGACCAAACGGCGGACGTTATCAAGTTAATGGAGGATAGGTAGGGGCGAAAAACTTTTCGCCCCTACCTATACCGTTACCGTTATTGTAGACAGATTAGAGTGTCTCAGTGTTAATTGAATCAACTATAGTTACCCGTCTGTTTCTCATCAACAATCTGCATCGATTCAAGGATGCTCACTGTAATTACGAGCCAGTTCCATAAATGCATTGAGATAATCAACTTCGAGATCGGTGCGACGGACACCCAAGAAGATTTGCTTTTGGATACCCCTGGAACCTAGTCGCACTGCACGCACAGGATATTTTTCAGAGAATTCCTCGACCAGCCAGCGGGGTAGAGCCGCCACTCCGCGTCCGCAGGCAACCATTTGCAGCATGATGTCCGTACTCTCGACCACTTTCTGTTTTCTGACTGTCCTGCCCGCGGGAGCGAGGAAGCCGGTGTAGATATCTAGGCGATCGCGAGAAACCGGATAGGTAAAAAGTACTTCCTCGCCAAGCTGCCGGGGCATGACGTGATCCTTCTCGACCAGTGGATGATCCGAAGAGACCACCAGAACCTGCTCGTAGTCAAAGACTGGCTCAAAATGCAGTGACTTTTTTTGCAGTGGATCGGGTGTCACCAACAAGTCGATCTCGCGATCGAAGAGTGCCCCAATTCCCCCGAATTGAAACTTCTGTTTGACCTCAAAATCCACCAACGGCCAGGCGCGCAAGTAGGGGGCGATGATTTTCTGTAGCCACTGATAGCAGGGGTAGCACTCCATACCAATTCGTAAGGTTCCCCGCTCGCCACGAGCGAACTGTCCTAATTGTTCTTCTGTGTGGACGAACTGCGGAATCAGGCGGTTAGCCGTGGCCAGCAAGTGGGTTCCCGCCGGAGTGAGGCGAAGGCTGCGTCCTTCCCGATACCAAAGCTTTACCCCTATCCGATCTTCGAGCTTACGCATACTGTGGCTCAGGGCCGATTGTGTCAGGTGTAGCGCATTTGCGGCGGCGGTCATAGTCCCATGCAGTTCAACTGCGCGGACGATCTCAAGGTGGCTGCGTTCGAGAAATGCCATCAGCTTTTCATGAGTTTAGTTCATTATTTCATGAGTAAATACCATTTTTCTTCATCGGTCAAGGCTGGTATGATAATTTTCATGCCAATAAGCAACAAGGAAAACAGCAAATTTCTTTTGCTGAAATACCCTCACATCGGAGCCAAGTTCTATGAGTAAAAGCCATATCAAAACATATTCGCTGGGATACCCTTGCATTGGAGCCAAGCATGAATTGAAGACAAGGTAGCTCAAAGGTCGCTATGGCGACCTTTTTCGGTGGTATTTTGCTGAAAACATCAACTCAATGGTCGCGATCGCATAACCATAGCATCAGTTTAGAGAGTTACTTGCCCAAAAAATCGCTGAGATTTTTTGGGCATCTTAAAGGCTCAAAGCCAAGCGTAGCCTTAGATTAACGCCTGTTGTCATCCTCTGAGTAGTTTTTGGTTTACCGTATGGATTGCTTGATCAAAACTATTCGGTTTGTTTTCTTTTCCATTAAATTCCTCGAACTGATACAGGAAATATTGTTGTACAAAAGTATTTTGTACATATTTTTGTACAAGAGACCATGGTGTTTCTTCTGACATTTTACTCTCTCTATTAATTACCTCATGAGTGACTTTATCCAGACCAGAACGGCTAGCGTTGGGATGAGTTAGCACAATAAACTGTTCATTCTGTTGTGTAATATCGTTCCCACAATAAAGTGATTCAGGTCCGTGTTGTGTAACGTGAGTATAAATAGGTATTTGTTGAGCTTTTATGCAGTCCAGAAGCCATTGGGGAATAATTTGATACATATTCGATCCAGCTTCTTGATGCTTTACTACATTAAAAACTCCAATCTTATCCTGTCTTATACTTTGTTTTGTAACCCCCACCAGAACAAGATCCCAATCGGCTAAGTACGGGCAAGATGTATTTCCAAGGAAAGTGCATAATGTTTTCCCGTTAGGATTCATCGTATTTTCCCATGAAAATTGACGATCTGTATTTCCACAACATAAGTATGATTTTACATTTCCTGAACTTGTGTCTGTTTTGACAATTCTGTACGCTCCCTCTTGATTTGTTAGAGCAATACATGAAGGATCATCTTCCTTGCCTTTTTTTCCAAGTTTTTTTTGAATAGGAACCAATCCAGTTAAACGATTAAAATCATCATTGCCTTGAATTATTGCAGGATCAATGCTTTTCTCTTTTACAGTAAGAGGCTTGGATGCAAACCCACCTAATCCATGCTGCAATCCACCAATCGCTACTCCTCGGTAAATAAAGAAAATACCAGGAAATCGAGTTCCTATCACTGTTGTTTTTATGTAATTTGTACATGCTTCAACAAGTTTTTTTGCATCAACCAATCGCTGATTACCGTCTCCAATACCTGAAAAAGTTGGTTCCTCAACATTCCCACCAATAGGTAGTAATTTTACCGTTATAGGATTAGGTTCGTTAGGTTCAATAGGGGGCTGGCCGAACTTTTGGTGTGGCTCAATGAATATCTCAATCATATTTAAGTCTCCAATTACTCATTTAAGTTGACTGTAATCTTTAGACGATTTTCCAGAGAGAATTCTGAACTTTTAGAGTTAGATATTTTTTCCTAAATTTATATCCTATAATCCAACTCGATCGGAAAACAGAGTATCTTGATAGAGAGAAAACGCCACTCAATCCATATTATTCACAGCACCCTTAGGAGCTTGGGCAATACCTACGTTTGCACCTAAACTCTTACAAACAGAAGAAGTCGATCCGACAAAAGTAGCGATCGCTCGTCCTATTGTTTTATTAGCTGTCGTTGATACTTCACTCCTTGGTGGATATGTTGTTAAAAGTTATCGACACACCTTATAGTGATCCACAAATTTCTAGCGATATATTCTGAATGAAGAAGCTCTTGATAGAAGTCAAATAAACTTCTGGCGCAACACTTCCAATATCGAGCGATTGCTCCAATACAGCCTTTCCATCCCACACCCTGCATAAAACTCTGCCAAAAAACAGAAAGTCTGGACATGGGTCTCTACTAACATTAACAACACCAGTAATATTTAAACAAACCATCGCCTTTAATATCATCTCCAGTTGAATAATTATCAATAAGGGAGCGGGTAAAGGAGAAAATAGAGAGATTTCTCCTGTGTAACGAAGATCTGTTTCTTCATCACTAATTATCCGTACTCGATCTAACTCTTCTGAGCTATCAACAGTCTCTGACTTCTCTACCTCTGGTTGTGATGGAGAAATAGGGCGATCGCCTGATGGATTAATGGAATGGCAACTAAATTCGGTTAAAATTCATCATCTTGAGACAGCAACGATAAAGCTGGTCTCGACTTTCTTGCCATTGCTACCAAAACTGAGAGATTAGATGGGAGTGATCGTTCTCTGTTCCCGCATTATCTATTAAGTTTTGTTCTGTATTTGCTGTTCTGGAAGCCATAAAAAAATGAAGGCAGAAAATTATGGAGTGGACTAGTATTACAGCTTTAAAACGATCTCAAAACTCCATTTCTGAATTTTTAGAGTTAAAAGTTTTTTTCCTAACTTGATGCATTCCACCACACATAGGGTAACTCGAACAGCGACGAGCGCATGGACTTGCTCGACCGTTTCGAGAGACTCTTCAGTCACGTCAAGGTTGATTGCCTGACCGCAGAGCGAGATTTCATCGGTGAGGATTGTTCTCGTGCCTGCTCCTTTCGCGCCTCTCTTTCCGTGGCTGCGTTCGAGAAATGCCATCAGCTTTCCATGAATTGTGTTCATTATTCCATGAGTAAATACCATTTTTCTTCATCGGTTAAGGCTGATACCATAATTTTCATGCCAATAAGCAACCAGGAAAACAGCAAAAGAAATTTGCTGAAATACCCTCACATCGGAGCTAAGTTCTATGAGTAACAGCCATAAGACCCCTATCAAAACACATTCGCTGGGATACCCTCGTATTGGAGCCAAGCGTGAATTAAAAAAGGCTACGGAAGCTTATTGGAAAGGCAACCTACCTCTTTCCGAGCTGATTGCCACGGGCAAGACCTTGCGCGAAACCAATTGGAAAAAGCAGCAGGCCGCCGGAATCGATCTGATCCCGGTCAACGACTTCTCCTTTTACGACCAAATACTCGACATGAGCTGCCTGCTTGGCAATGTGCCGTCGCGCTTCCAGTGGCAAGGCGGGCAGACGGATATCAACACCGTTTTCACCATCGCTCGTGGTACGGAGGGCGGCGCTTCTTTGGTTGAAGACGAGAAGGACTGCCAAATCAACAAAATTTCCACTTTCGCCAGCGAGATGACCAAGTGGTTCGATACGAATTACCACTTCATCGTGCCTGAGTTTCGGGCGGACACGAAGTTTTCCCTGAGCAGCACCAAAGTCTTCGATGAGTTCGCGGAAGCTAAGGAGCTGGGGATGAATGGGAAGCCGGTACTCATTGGCCCCGTAACTTACCTCTCCCTAGGCAAGGTACTCGATTCTAGCAACCCAGATTTCGATCCGTTGACTCTCCTCAATCGCCTTCTCTGCATTTATGAAGAGATTATCAACAAGCTTGCAGCCGCCGGAGCGCAATGGATACAGCTCGATGAGCCGATTGTTTCCACCGATCTTAGCGATCTCCAGCGCGACGCTTTGAAAGCAGCATACGATCGCCTCTCCAAGGCCAAAGGTTCCGCTAAGTTGCTCGTCACCACCTATTTCGGTGGTGTGAGAGATAATCTTGATAACTACCTCGCGTTGCCCGTTGATGCCTTGCACTTTGATTTCGTCAGGGGTTCGGAAGACATCGACGCTGTTTTGGCCACCTTCCCAGAGAACAAAATTCTCTCCGCCGGAATCGTCGAAGGTCGTAATATCTGGAAGAACAATTACGATGCTTCACTAGAAGTTTTGAAGAAGGCCAAGGCCGCTGTTGGTGCAGATCGGCTCTGGGTCGCACCGAGCTGCTCGCTGATGCATTCGCCCGTTACCCTGCAAAACGAACAAAAGCTTGATGACGAGCTAAAAAGCTGGCTAGCCTTTGCCGACGAGAAACTGACAGAAGTCAGTGAACTCCGGCAGCTTCTCGATCAAGTCGGCACTGTGGAGAAAGCTCTGGAAGCCAACCGTGCCGCCGCTGCTTCCCGGAAGTCCAGCAAGCGCATCCACAATGATGCCGTGCAAAAGCGCCTTGCTGCGGTTAAACCCAGCGATTTCGATCGCGCCTCGACCTTCGTCGAACGCCAACCCAAGCAACATGCCAAGCTGAATCTGCCGGAATTCCCGACCACAACCATCGGCTCATTCCCTCAAACAAAAGAAGTGCGTTATGCACGCGCTCAGTGGAAAAAAGGGAAGCTCAGTGATGCCGACTACGACCAGTTCCTGAAGGACGAAATCGCTAAATGCGTTGCTTTCCAGGATGAGATCGGAGTCGATATGCCCGTCCATGGCGAGTTTGAGCGCAATGACATGGTGGAATACTTTGGTGAAAATCTCGAAGGCTTTGCCTTTACCAGCACTGGCTGGGTACAAAGCTTTGGTACTCGCTACGTGAAGCCACCGATTATTTTTGGTGATGTCAACCGTCCCAACCCGATGACGGTCTACTGGTCTGAGTATGCTCAGTCGCTCACCGATCGCCCGATGAAGGGAATGCTCACCGGCCCGGTTACAATCCTTCAGTGGAGCTTCGTGCGCGACGACCAGCCGCGCTCTGTCACCACGCATCAGATCGCCCTAGCCATTCGCGATGAAGTGGTAGACCTCGAAGCCGCCGGAATTGCTGCCATCCAGATCGATGAACCGGCTTTCCGCGAAGGCTTGCCGTTACGCCACAGCGAGTGGGATAACTATCTCGACTGGGCGGTTAAGGCTTTTCACCTCAGTGCCTGTGGCGTGAAGGATGATACCCAGATCCACACTCACATGTGCTACTCCGAGTTCAACGACATCATCGACTCGATCGCCGCTATGGATGCCGATGTGATCACGATTGAGACCTCGCGCTCAAATATGGAGCTGCTCGATGCCTTCGTGGACTTCAAGTATCCTAATGAGATCGGTCCAGGTGTCTATGACATCCACTCGCCACGAGTACCCCCCACCAATGAGATGAGCAACCTCATGTCAAAAGCGGAAGCTGTGATCCCGCGTAAAAACCTCTGGGTCAACCCAGATTGTGGCCTCAAGACCCGTCAATGGTCGGAAGTGAAGCCTTCGCTCATCAACATGGTCGAGACTGCATCAAAACTTCGTGCTACGGCCTCCAAATAGGTTGTTGCTCCTAAAGTAGCGAAGCTGCGATTTGGGGCAATTTAGCATAATTTCCGATCAAACCCCTATTGTAATCTTTGATTCAATAGGGGTTTGATCGGATAAAAAGAGATCTCTAATGAGTGAAACCAACGATAGATCGAATTGGCATCAAGATTTTATTGCCAGTCATTTGCTGGTCATTGGCTATAATGCTTGGGCTGGTCATCTCAGTCAGAAGCGCGGCGCGATCGTTTGTAGCACAAATTCTCCAACAGTGGGGATTGGCGGAGAATCTTTCAAAACCCATTTTGTCGGACTCTCTCGCCTGGCGCCGTTCCTGAATGCCTGGGCAGCGACTCTCACTGCAATTTTGCCCCATCACTTTATGAATGCTCATACCATTCTGCATTTCTGTATGAAGATACGCTTTATTGCTTTCTACCGACGTTGTAGGGGCGATGCGCGAATCGCCCCTACATATGTTAGGCCGTGAAAGTTGCAGTTTCATAAAGAATTGGTCTCAGTCATCGTCTGTTGTCACTTGTTTTCTATGGACTAACACTATCGGGTTCAATGGGTTGCAATAACCGTTCTCCCTGACCCAAATACCAATCAATCCAAATTTGTAAGATTGCTTTTCCTTCTGAATTGGGTAAATTCTCAAGAGATTTAAGGGCTTCATCTCGATGATTTAGTGCTGAATGAATTAAGCGAGTCCGAATATCCATTTCATCCAGCAATGTGCAGATTGTCTTCCTGTGGTATTGTTTTTGGTGAAACATCTTTTCTAAACGTTTTGCGTTAGGATAATCGAGGGATAAACCCAAAAGAACTGGAAATGTTTTTTTTTCGATTTCTCGTTGATTTTCCACAGTGGGAAACCAAATCGATTCAATATCATCTAACATTTGGGTCATCCATCCTAAATGTTGACCACATTCAGCAGCAGCATTCAGTTGTTGGGGGTCAGCAGCAGCTACACAAGTACCGATAACGGTGGCAAATTGATAAGCAGGTAGGGTTTTGAGTTTAATCAGGTCTTGATACTCTTGCAAGGAGTTGACATTGGTTTTTAAATCTCGATCTTGTCCTTGGCAAACTTGCAGGAATGATTGAAAATAATATGGGATTAAGTCACTGGAACTGGGTTGCGCGATCGCAAAATTCAATAATTCCTGGGTGGCGATCGCATTGATTGCCATTGCATAATGAATTGCCCGACCCATACCCACCTGACAATCCAAAGAAGTCGGATCGTCGCGATCCGCGCAATCATCCATAATTCTAAAAGAGATATCCAACAACGTCACCACAGCAGCAGTGCGAGTCAGTTCCTCTCGTTTCCCATGACATCCTATCCCAGTCACCATAGGAAGCAGAAAAAAGGGGTTAAGGGGGTTGGGCAGAAATTTGTCGATCGCATCCCCCAATTCCTGCCACTCTTGTTGCGCGATCTCTATAGCATAATGACGAATTTCCGCCAAAATCTCCTTTAAATCCACAGAAAGTTGATTCATCTTTGACTAAAATTCTCCCACCCTCTTTACATTCCTTTTTTATCTTTCTTTTTCTGTTTCTTTCGAAGTCTTGCCAGTGTTAGTGCGTCCCGTGAATCATTTGGATCCCACTCAAAGGGACGACCCTCCTTAATTCTTTTCTCTAGAGGCATATATCCTTCAAAACTATAAGTATCAGCGAATTCTGTTATATTCGTTAACTTAGCTGTTGTTCTGACAGCACTGGTCATATCTGGATCTCGAACAAAGAGAATATCTGGAGTAATAGTGACTGCCAAAACTGTCATTTTTCCATCGTAACCCCCGAAAAAGTTCTGAGCCACCTGTTTAGCGGTCGACATATTGTGGCCTAAATAAATATAATGCGGTGCATTGGCCTCTCCTGCTGTTCCCACCGCTCCCTCTTTACCGCCAAAGCTTGGATCTAAACCTTTAGACAGAATAGAATCGACATACTCTTTTTTTGTTGTGTGATAGACGACAGTTTCTGATTTCGGTCGATAGACAACAGTCGGTACATCTTTTTTCTCGAAGTGTGTCCCTAAGTCAAACCAAGTGGTCACTTCTTCCGTAGCAACAGGTTCGAGATTGAAGCATTCTACAGTCTTTGAGGGCATCTCTGCACCTTTGGGGTCTTTCTCCACTTTATCGATCAATTTACTGTAACCGGATGGAAATTTTTGCCCGTCCCGGTCTATATCAAATTCTCTTTTCTTTGGTGGTCCGCTTTCTGTGCCACTGCTGCTACTACCCCCATTTTTAAATTGTTTCACAGGTTGAGCTTGGATCGGTGACGGTTGTCCTAGCTTTTCCCGACTCAATTCTACTTGATTACGATCGGGTAAACGAGAAACGACATTGGAAAGACGAGCCGCTTTTGCTCCCATGACATCGGCTTCTTGCTCTAACTTAGAATCTACATTGGCTTTAATCCCTTTCAGTTGTACAGAAGGTTTGACCCTCGCTTGCTTTTGTTGTACAACGTGCCAGGCTTCGTGAGCAAGGTGTTTTTCCTGTTTTGGGGCTACATGAATGTCTGTACCTTCTGTATAGGCAGCAGCCTGTAATTTAGCAGGTTCAGGGGAATTATAATGCACTTTGACATCATCCATAGAGATGCCAGAAAGTGTTTCTACCCCAGCTTTCAAGCGATTGGGTAATCCGGTTTTATTTTCTGGTGGTTCTTGGCTTTCTTTGCGTTGCAGTAGGGATTTCATCTGCAAATTATTTTCCTGTGTTTCCTGGGGTGCATCAGAAACAGGCGAATTAATCCGCTGTACTACATCTTTGGCTACTGCATCTGCTTGTTGTTCATACTGATCGTTAGGTTGACCGATGGTCAACTTAGCTTGCGCAACTTTGCTGTCAATCAGCCGTTGCAGAGGACTTACGGCACCACTCCCCCCGGGTTTCCACTCTGGAAGTTCTGGTTTCCTCTTCTTCGTTGCTTTCGGCTGAATGACAGGAGGTGCAGCAAACTGGGGTTTTGCCTTGTGAGCGGAAGTCTTTGGTTGATGTTGGCGACTCATGGCAGGTTTTGGCAAGCATCCCCTTAATTGTAAGGTAAGGGGCGATCGTTATGGATACAAGATTTACGTAACTATGCGGGACTCGATCCCGATACCCCCGGTCGAAATATTCTTAATCATGGAAGCAAACAGGCGATCGACTGGGGTGCGGATCATCTCCGAGGCTTTGTTGAAGAGGTGACAGATGAAGGAGACACCTTGATTTGGAGGCCCTAACACAAGGTCAATGCTAAGAGCAAGTCCGTAAGACTTGGGATGAATTCTAGCCAATATTTTGCCCTTATCGAAGATTGCCGATGAACATCAACCGATCTGCATCGCCTACTCCAAATGACTTATAGTCCTAAGGTTCATCTCCGTTGGGTTTAACGATAGTTTAACAACCCGTTCCGCGTGCAGCCGCTTGTTAGGCAAGCTACAAAGACCTAAATGCTAAACTAAAACCAAGCTCAATACATACTGCTTTCTCAATCTCTTCCCAGTAAATCTCCTCTAAATCACCCTGTTTATTTTTAATTCTCTGGGCATCCACAGCTCTCATTTGACTTAAGTTGATGTGTCGATCGTTATCTAATCCATTCTTGGCAGTCGGTGTAACATTCACAACAAACGGATAAGTCCTTGCCCCAGGCAACAATGGAGCAACTATTGTCGTTGCCCCATTTTGGTTGCCAATATCATTTTGCAAAATCAGACAAGGTCGCTTTTTATCAGTCTCATGACCAACAACAGGGTGTAGATCGACCCACCATATCTCCCCTCGCTTGTAGGTTAAGTGTCCGTTAGGCATTTAAACCATCGCCCACTGTAACATCCCATACGGAAATTTCTTGTTGCAACTCTGGGTCATTAGCCTGATCTTTGTAAGCATCTTCTAGCTCCTTCATAAAAATCCTCCTCTTTTCTTGCCAGAGAATATCATTTATGAAACTGCTACGATTGCTTGCTAACCGATCTACAAACTCTAGAATTTCGTCATCCAAGGTTATGCTGACTTTCTTACTCATGGCTGCAAATCGTATACGACGAATTGGTATGACTACACTATCATACTGGCTAATCCTACGCTAATTGTCAAGATGGTACTGTTTCGCCTACCACCTGAAGCTGCTGCCCAACAACTTCAAGAACAAAGCTTTCGGGCAGAGGTTGACGCGAGAGGCGATCGCATCCGTAATGAATTGCAGGCAGTGGGTGTTACCTTTAACCTAAATCTCAACTGGATTTACTTTCATACATAGAGATCTTTAAAACGAAGTCGGGTTTGCTGAATTCATAGATGAGAGTGAATTGTTAATTCATTCCAGAGGATAAGGGCGCGATCGCACTCAATCTCAGATCTTGATGATCTCCCTGCACTTGCTGAAAATTCCACTCATTCTTAAACAGCAACACCGGTCGATCCCAATTATCCTTGACTGTCATCGTATTAAATAAGCGGCCAATCTTGTCCAAAATTTCCCAGCCATTGAGTACCCATCTAGCGACAGAATAAGGTAATAACTCCGTCCGAGTTTCCACCCCATATTCATTCAGCAGTCGAAATTGCACCACCTCAAATTGCAACTGTCCCACAGCAGCTAAAATCGGGTCGCGCTTGGACTCATCACTCGAATACATAATCTGTACCGCTCCCTCTTCCCGCAATTGGGTTACCCCTTTATGGAATTGCTTAAACTTGGAGGGATTGGGATTTCTCAAATAGGCAAATAATTCTGGCGAAAAACAGGGAATGCCTTCATATTCCAACTTTTTACCTGTATAAATCGTATCTCCGATCGCGAACACGCCGGGATTATTCAAGCCAATCACATCCCCGGGATAAGCCACATCGACCGATCCTCGGTCTTGAGCAAACAGCTTTTGCGGGCGCGAGAGGCGTACCGTTTTCCCAGTGCGAGCATGACTGACTGTCATATCCTTTTCAAACTTACCCGTACAAACGCGCACAAATGCCACGCGATCGCGATGTTTCGGGTCCATATTCGCCTGTAACTTAAACACAAACCCCGTAAACTCTGGATACTCTGGGGACATCAAACCCTGAGTACTCTTGCGATCGCCTGGTTTGAGCGCATAATCTAAAAATGCATCTAAAAACAACTGAACGCCAAAATTAGTCATAGCGCTGCCAAAAAACACAGGGGTCAGCTCTCCCGCATGGATTTCATCTAAGTCAAACTCTGACCCCAATCCATCCAACAATTCCAAATCTTCCTTAAGCTGATAATACAAATCCTGGTCTAACAACTCCTCAATGCGCGGATCGCCCAAGCGAATCATGGTATCCTTTGCCGCTTGTTTACCATGGGCATTGCGTTCAAACAAATGGATTTCCTGAGTACGACGATCGTACACCCCTTGGAAGCGATCGCCCGTACCAATCGGCCAATTAACCGGATACGTTTTTAACCCCAACTCCTGCTCAATTTCGTCCAACAATTCTAGAGGTTCGCGGGTGGGACGATCCATCTTATTAAAAAACGTAAAAATTGGAATTTTTCGCATTCGACAGACTTCAAACAACTTGCGGGTTTGTGGCTCCAAGCCTTTCGCCGCATCCTCCAGCATCACCGCATTATCCGCAGCCGCCAACGTGCGATAAGTATCCTCACTAAAATCCTGGTGTCCCGGAGTATCCAACAAATTAATCTGACAGTCCTGATACTCAAACTGCAACACCGTTGAGGTAATCGAAATTCCCCGTTGTTGCTCCATTGCCATCCAATCTGAAGTTGCTCGGCGCTGACTTGCCCTTGCCTTTACCGCCCCCGCTTCATGAATTGCCCCTCCATAGAGGAGTAATTTTTCCGTTAACGTGGTTTTACCCGCATCAGGGTGAGAAATAATTGCAAAATTACGCCGGCCATCAACCGCATTTTGTATTTCTGTAGATAGATCAGTAGACATTAGGGATATAGCGCTTCGCGCTGGTAATGGGTAAAATAATGGAGTCAAGGGGTAAGCACTGCCACCCTACTGGCTTGGCAACTTGATCAGTGGAACTAAGTGCATCATGTAATTCTGCTTGCCAATGGGTACACCAGCCATGCGAAGAATATCGTAAGCTGTCACCAGATGAAAGTAAAAGTTTGGCATGAGAAAGTCGTTCACATAGGCATCACCCGACAGCTCGATGTAACGACCCTCATTGAGATCGATGCGCGCCAACTCACTTAGCTTTTGATCTTCAACGTTAATGCCAGAAACAAGTCTCTGGGTATTTGCTATATGTTCGTATGCCTGTGCCAGAGAGATAACGTCTGGATCGAGATTATCCATCGGTTTGCCCTCACACCATAAGGCAAAGTTCCGGGGTTGATTGCAGGTGAAAGCAACTTGTGTACTGAAGGGAAGCATATCCGTTGCAATCCGCTTGTGAAGAAACGACTCACTGCCACTAAAATGATCCGATGCTGACTTTAGGAGGTGTTCGAGAGTGGTTAGGCGACTTTGGAAGATCGTTTTGATCGAATCTATATTCTGACTAGGCATTTGGCGCTCCTTTAAGGCTGAATGAGTTGCGTTTCGTTGCTCAACCCAACTAAGAGATCCATCATAAGCCATCATCTAGAAGTTTTGAGGAATAAACCTTCTACCCTTCAAGGATAAATGATCGTCATATTGATGGCTCAGATCTCGCTTGCCCAGTTTCACCGGTTTAATCGGCAACTCTTCATAGGGAATCAAACTGAGGAAATGGGAAATACAATTGAGGCGGGCCCGTTTCTTGTCATCAGCCGGCACAATATACCAAGGAGCAAAATCGGTATCTGTTGCCCTTAACATTTTATCCCTAGCCTGGGAATAATCATACCAGCGTCGATAGGATTCTACATCCATGGTGCTTAATTTCCAGATTTTACGCGGATCGTCAATTCGGTCTTGAAATCGACGCTCTTGTTCTGCCCTGCTTGTATCCAACCAATACTTGATCAGTTGAATTCCGGCATCGACAATCATCTGTTCAAACGTTGGGGTATAGTGCAAGAAACGCTGATATTCCTTATCGGTGCAAAACCCCATCACTCGTTCAACTCCAGCGCGATTGTACCAACTGCGATCAAAAATGACGACTTCTCCGGCTGCGGGAAAATGTTGAATATAACGCTGTAGATATAATTGGGTTTTTTCCCGTTCTGAAGGAGTGGGTAAGGCAACGATGCGAAATACCCTAGGACTGACGCGATCGACTATGCGCTTAATAATACCGCCTTTTCCGGCTGCATCTCGACCTTCAAAGACAACAATAATCCTTAGCCCTTTGGCTTGTACCCAATATTGCAACTTGACCAATTCAGCATGAAGCTGAGTTAATTCAGATTCATATTTTTTCTTGGAGAGTTTACACGGTTTTTGTCCACTCGCTTTCTTCTTTTTTCCCATGCATTTACTCATGGCAATCTACTTCCCTAGCCTATCATCCTGAACGAATTAATCAGTATCAGCAATGAGTCATACCTCATGAGTTGAGGCGAGTCTATCTCTGAGTCTGGAGTGTCTTCGTTTCCCTACATCTTCCTGTCTTCACCATATTCTCAACTCCGCATCATGCCAACTTCACAAAGTTTTGTAACAATAGAAGCAGTCCCTTAATGTCAGAATTGATCTATGTTTCTATTTGGATTAGGCAAGAAAACCACCCTCCCCACTCCTGAAGAAGCCTTACCAGGGCGTAAAACCCCCATGCCTGTACCTGACACACACTTTGTTAACGGTAACCCCCTTCAACCTCCCTACCCAGAGGGATTAGAAATGGCGGTGTTTGGCCTAGGCTGTTTTTGGGGAGCAGAACGCTGTTTCTGGAAACAACCAGGAGTCTTTAGCACTGCTGTGGGTTATGCAGGTGGATATACCCCCAATCCCAACTACCATGAAGTGTGTACGGGTAAAACGGGTCATAACGAAGTCGTGCTAGTGGTTTTTGACCCTCAGCAAATTAGTTATGAAAGTCTCCTCAAAGTCTTCTGGGAAAGCCATGATCCTACCCAAGGAATGCGCCAAGGGAATGACGTGGGAACCCAATACCGTTCTGGGATTTATGTCTATTCTGAAGCTCAGAAAGAACGGGCTGAAAAATCCCGCCAAGTCTACCAAGAGGCGCTTAAGAAAGCTGGATATGACGAAATTACGACGGAAATTCTTGACGCGCCTGAGTTTTATTATGCTGAAGACTATCACCAACAGTATCTAGCCAAAAATCCTGGTGGCTATTGTGGGTTAGGAGGAACGAAGGTTTCTTGTCCAGGGGTAACGATGGGTGAGGGAATAGGGAATTAGGGAATAGGGCATGGGCAGGAGAAGGCTGCAATATGCATTCACATTCCACCAACGATATCCTGCCCACCCTATCGGTTATGTGAGACTTAAAAACTCCTAGACATTTTGCCGGGCAGTGAGTCTAGGAGAAACGTTTTTCTATTCAGAGGGGTTAACGGGACTGACGGGGCTCGAACCCGCAACTTCCGCCGTGACAGGGCGGTGCTCTAACCAATTGAACTACAGTCCCTTAATCAAGCCAATATCCATAGTTACATGAATTTTTAGGTTTGTCAAGAGAATTGAGAATTTTTTTTGGGGAATGGAGAAGATTGGGAAGATTGGGCTGTCTCCCGATCTTCCCAATCTTCCTCATCCCTGTCAGGAGACGACTTCGATGTATTGGCTATCCATCAGAAATGCGCCCCCAGTAAAGCGAACGCCCCAATAGCCTCCGGGACGACAGTCGAGAATTGTGCCTTCTTCACCGAGTTGAATGACATCGGGAGGGCGAAGCATGGGCATGGGTTCGGCAGTTTTGACGTAGGGCGGAAGGGCAACCACGCGCACGCGATCGCCAACTTGAAAGGTTTTTGATTCACTCATGGGACTTGCCAAATGCGTTGATGATAGGCTTGAGGATCGGCATAGGGATCGACTGGGGGATGGTCGTGATCGTGATGATGATGGTGATGATGACTGTGATCGTGGGAATGATCGCCATCACCGAGAGCAGCTAACCGGAATTTGCATAACTCACAGTTCATCTGCACTTGTCCCAATTGGGTTTCAATTTCGCGATCGCGCACCAGATGCATTAAATGAGGATCGATTCCCATCTCAGATAAGCACACATGGTTAATCTCTGGAAACTGTTCCTGTTGCTCGGCAGTGATATCGGCAATTTTCTTCACCAATACCCCAGTGAATAAGAAATAGGGTAACACGATAATTCGCTTCGGCTGATAGAGGCGAGCGCGACGAAACCCTTCTTCTAGGCGAGGATGGGTAATACCGATGAAACAGGTTTCGACGGTTTGATAACCGCTTCCTTCCCACACCATACGGGCTAACTTGTAAACATCTCCATTGGCATCTGGATCGCTCGATCCGCGCCCCACAAAGAGGAGTACGGTGTCAGCGCGGGGATACTCTGGGGTATCCAGGGCAGTTAGGCGATCGCCCCATAACTCTAAAATACTGGGCGTAATCCCAAAATGCCGACCATAGTGAAATTTCACCTGCGGATACTCTAACCGCGCTGCATCCAAGGCATTGGTGACATCAAACTTATTATGGCGGGCAGCAAATAACAAAATCGGCAGCGCAGATACTTCCGTATATCCTTGCTCTATACAGCGTTTAACGCCTTCTAGAATGGTGGGTTCTGTTAACTCCAAAAAACAAGGAATTACCGGTCGAGAAGGGTCTAGAGCTTCATAGGCAGCCGCAAAATCGATAAATGCCTCTCGCCCCTCGCGATCGCGGCTCCCATGGCCAATCATCAACAACGGACGGTTGATGGGCAAGGGAGATAATTGAATTGAAGACGGTTTAAGTTGAAGTTGCATGATAGCTCGTAAGATACGATAACCCTCTGGCATAGTACGTTAATCCTATGGCAGAGGGCTATGCAGGGATGGGGGATAAGGTCGAGTTATTCTAGGTGTAGACGTTCCCTCGCGATCTAGAGGGAATCGCCCTCCTACAGGGTTAAAGATTCGGGATTATTTTCAATTAAATCGGCTAAATCTTTAAGGAATGCGGCTGCATCTGCACCGTAGATAATACGATGATCGCAGGTAATATTCACTGTCATTTGTCGGCGCACACCCATTAAACCATTGTCCATGGCTACTACTTGGGGTTTAGAGGCACCAATGGCGAGAATTGAACCTTGACCCGGGGGTAAAATAGCGTCAAATTGATCCACACCAAACATCCCCAAATTGGAGAGGGTGAAGGTTCCGCTATTGTATTCTACTGGTTGTAACTGCTTGGAGCGAGAACGAGCAACCAAATCTTTCCAGGTGCGCGAGAGGGAATAAATATCGAGTTGATCGGCATTTTGTAGTACTGGAGTAATTAAGCCGCCATCATCCATGGCAACAGCGATCGCTACATTAATATTGGAGGGATATTGGATGCCTTCTTCGGTATAACCGGCATTAACGATGGGATGTTTAGCCAGAACCACAGCCACTGCTTTAGCTAGCAAAGCGGTCATGGTAACGCCCTTAGACTTAATCTGTTTATAGAGCCGATCCAGGTTATCAGTGGTAATGCTGTAAGCAACATGGAACGTGGGCACTGCTAAACTCGCCACCATGTTGCGGACAACAGCCTGTTGCAACGTATTGAAGCGTACCACCTGACCGGGGGTAACTGCGGGTTTCGGAGCTGGAGCTGGAGCAGCCACAGGTTTGGGAGCGGCAACAGGGGCAGGAGCAGCAATAGGCGCTACACTGGGGGCCACACCAGCCGCACTTTCGACATCTTGGGCTACGATGCGTCCATGGGGGCCACTTCCGACTAAAGTCGCTAAATCCACCTTTAAGTCTTTAGCCAATTTCCGGGCGCGAGGAGAAGCAATGGTACGGCCATTGCTGCGAGCCGTTGCGGCAACAGGAGCGGGTGCGGCAGCAACAGGAGCTGGCGCAGGGGCTGGGGCTGGGGTAGCAGCGGCAGGAGCGCTTTTGGCTTGTTGTTTAGCAGTTTCAATTTCAGCTTCGGTTTCGGCAATGAAGGCGATCGCTTCTCCTACCGGTGCAACCCCACCTGCATCTACAATAATGGTGGCAAGATAGCCTTCATAGAAGGATTCCACATCCATGTCTGCCTTATCGGACTCGACAATAACGACGGTTTCTCCTTTCTCAATTTTGTCCCCTAGGGACTTTTCCCAAGAAACAATTTTGCCTTCAGTCATGGTAGAACTGAGGGCAGGCATGAACACTTCATGAATCATGGCACTGTTATCCTTAAAATTTAATTGGGTAATAGGGAATAGGAAAAACCAGTGGCTCCCTATTTCCTTTTGCTTTTTGCCTTTTGCCTGACTTCTTCCAGAAGTCTATATTTCGGCTAAATCTGACCTCGAATTTCTTCGACCACCCCATCTCGGAGGACAATTTCCACCTGCATTTTCTGGATCAAGTTTTCTCCTGGGGTAATGGTAAAGAAGCTATCCATTTGACCTTGATCGACTTCCTTATCTAACTCTAGGGTTTGTACCTGATTCAGTTGGTTTAGAAGTTGATTTTTTTGTTGCAGCAACTCGTTTTTCTTCTGATTCAACTGGGCTTGAATCTGGGTAACCTGTTGGGGATTTTGGGTTTGCATATTGGTAATCATGCTCTGGCCCTGCATCTCTACCTGTTGAATTTGTGTATCCATTTGGTTGAGTTGATTTTGGAGTTGTTCTTGAACTTCTTCCTTCCATCGAGAAGTCACAATGACTTTAATCCGAACGGGTCGTTTGAGCAGCAGGTTTTGGGTATCCATGTTTAGCAAATTCACGCTGTGTAAGTCCAGTGCAATTGAGGGTCAAAACAGGCGATCCTGTTTCTGAAGATGATTAAGTGAACATCCCGTTAATCATATCGCGATACTGTTCTCTCACAATGGGACGTTTGATTTTCAAGGTTTGGGTCATCATGCCATTGTTAATGGAGAAGGGTTCAGTAATCAAACGGAAGGGGCCAATGCGGTCATCGGGGCGATACCCTGGGCGATTTTTGACTTCCCGGTTGAGTTCGGCTCGGAACAGCTCTTGAATGGCTTCATGATCGAAGTTGAGCTGCAAGGTGCTATCCTCAAGGGTTTGGGCAATTGCCCGATCGCCAGGATGATGTTGTTTGACCCAGGTCTCTAGGGCTTCGACATTGGGCACAATTAAGGCTCCGAGCGATCGCTGATCTTGCCCCACAAGCATCATTTGATCGATATACGGACTGCGGGTACAAGCATCTTCAATGGGTTGGGGTTCGATATTTTCCCCATTGGTTAAAACAATGGTATCTTTAGCTCTTCCGGTAATCACCAGTTGTCCCTCTGGGGTGAGGAAACCTAAATCTCCGGTGTCAAACCATCCGTCAGAGTCAATGGCCTTAGCCGTGGCTTGAATATTCCCATAATAGCCTTGCATAATTTGGGGGCCTCTAGCCACAATTAATCCCCGATCGCCTTGGGGCAGGGGTTGACGTGTGTTTGGATCGACAATTCGCACTTCAGTACCCGGTAGGGGTGTACCGGACGATCCGCGTAAATTGCGATCGCACCGCCGAGCCGTGAGTACTGGAGCCGTTTCGGTTAAACCATAGCCGACTAAAATCTCAAAGTTAATCATTTCAAAGAATTTATCAATATGCTTGGCTAAGGAACCGCCTCCACTAATGACTTGTTTCATCTGTCCACCTGTGGCTTGGCGAACTTTTTGATAAATCAGGCGATCGCCTAAATAATGTAAAGGAGCCAGCAGCGCCGCCTTAATGGTAGCCGAGGTGCGTTCTGAAGCAGATGGGGTGAGATTCTCTAACTCTAGTTGTTCCTTTATCCGTTTGGCGGAAACATACTGGTCAGAAAAGTCTAGAAAGATTTGGATTAATTTTTGCCGACTTGGGGACTGTTCCCGAAATTCTTTCTGAATGCCTTCATAAATGGATTCCCACAACCGAGGGACACCTACCATGTAATGGGGTTTATAGTTCTTCAGGTCTTGTTTGAAGTTGCGGATATTGGTGTATCGCTGGGAACAACCTTGGGAGAGCAGATAGTATTCAATCGTGCGCTCGTACACATGCCAAGAGGGAAGAATGCTCAAGACGCGATCGCCCGGATTGGGAGCCACCACGACTGCCAAGGTATTGACTTGATAGAGCAAATTACTATGGGAGAGCATTGCACCCTTGGGTTTTCCCGTGGTTCCAGACGTATAAATTAGGGTTGCTAACTGCTTGGGGTTGTGTTCTACCGGTTGGTAGGATTCTCCCTGGGCACGGTCGCATAATTGCCCAAAATTAAGATATAGAGGAGCCTCACCAGAAGAAACGGGGGGGTCTTCATCACTGAGGAGGATAATCGCTTGTAGGGTCATCGAGTTTAAGCGAGGAGCCAGTTTATCGAGGGTTTTGAGGTTTTCCACAATCAGAAAACTGCATCCGCTATCTTGGAGGATATAGAGCAGCTCGTCGATATCTGCTTGGGAACTTCGCACCGCATTGGCGGCTCCAGCCATCTTAATTCCTTGGTCAACCATAAACCATCGGGGGCTGTTATCGGCAAACAGGGCAATGCGATCGCCCGGATTAACCCCAATTTGTTGCAGAGCGATCGCCACCTGTTGCATTTGCTCGTACATCTGGCTATAGGTTAGGCTGACCTTCTGTTGGCTATGGATATCTTCGAGGGCGACAATATCGCCAAACTTTTGGGCGGCGATCGGCCAAATTTGGGCGATCGATCCTAAGTGACTATAATTCACGGCATGACTTAAATTCGCCTTTTCTAGCACTGACAGATTCGGATAATCAGATGCCACAAACCCATTACTCATCTTTTTTCTAATCCCACACTCAATTTGTTCCAGTTTATAAGACAGTGGGGAGTCGGCAGTCGGGAATCCGGAATAGGAAAAACCGCGCGATCAAAGGCTCAAACCCTGGGTAGGAGCTTGCCTATTTTTCGCCCCTACTGCCTACGCCCTATCTATTGACAAAATATCTAGACTATGCATTAACCTATTTTCGTTTAATGTTGGTGAAAATCTGACAGGAGAGTTGGTCTAAAGACCCCGCAGTGGCATGATATTCATATTGCGCTTTTGGCGGTGGGACACACCGTTTCAGCCTGTGGAGCGAATGTCAGACTCGAAAGGCATTGTGCCCTAGAAAGCTGTTGCGAAAAACCCGCAAGGGACAGAAGCAGGAACCCAAATCGTGAGGTTTGGGAATCACCGTCCTTCCAGGGCGGTGAGGATGTCAAAATGAAGATCGACATAGAAGGTAACAATCCCAAGTCCAGTAGGTACTTTAACTACTCATGGGTCTTGGGTAGGCCAAAGTGTTGAAAATTCCAATAACAAAATGTCATAGTCTTTGAGGGAGAACCATGCTGAAACGATACATTGTGCTGATATTAGCCACTGTATTTCTGGCCCTGAACGTTGTTGTCGGGAGTGCGACGGCTGCCAATATTTCGGAAAAGAACCGCACTATTCCCGTTGATCAAGCAGGCGAGACCACAACAATTACTCAAGATGAGTATGTGTTAGGGAAGAGACTGTTTGTGGATACCTGTTCCCAGTGTCATGGAACAGGGATGACCAAAACCAACCCGAATGTGGGATTGGGTGTTGAGGCGATGGCTGGAGCAGAACCCCCCCGTGATAATCTAGCGGCTTTAGTTGACTATATGCAGAATCCCACCACCTATGATGGAGAGATTGAAATTTATGAACTCCATCCGAGTACCCGGAGTGCGGATATTTTCCCAGAAATGAGAAACCTTAGTGATGAGGATTTAAAAGCGATCGGCTCTTATATTCTGGTGGAAATGAATGTGCGTCCGAATCAGTGGGGAGCGGGTAAAAATACTCGTTAATTCTCAAAAGAGTCCCTCCGACTCCTGGGGATAGGAGTGGCACTTTTTCCAATTCAATAGCAGCAGTCTTGAGTACTGCTGCTCTTAATGTTGATTTATCTAAAGTTCATGATTAATTTCCCTCGATTCAAATTCGGTTTAAACGTTTTTTTGGCTGAGAGTGGGCGACAATGGAGGTGTTGGCTGCGTCCAGTGATGGCGATCGCCTTAACCATCGGTTTACTCTGGACTCTAGCCACCCCTTCAGCTTTCGCTTCAGATCGCTATGTAATCCGTTTCCTAAAAGCCTTAGAGCCGGTAGAAATTCCCTTAGATACGGCAGGTAATACGAAAACAGTGACCCCGGATCAGTTATCAGAAGGCAAAACTCTATTTAACAAAAATTGTGAAAATTGTCATTTAGGGGGCACAACCCTGCTGAGTGACTATGAGTCTTTGTCTTTAGAGTCTCTGCACAATTCTACTCCTCCCTTGGATAACATCAATAACATGGTGGGTTATCTACGTGCTCCTTTAAAACAAAAAGGGGACTATCAAAAATATGCCTGCCGTGAAGTGAGTCCAGAGTGGATGTCTTCTGAAGAACTGGAAGATTTATCGGCTTTTCTGATTCGTGCCGCTCAAAAAGTGGAAGGTTGGGGAGCTGGAGAGTTTTAGATTAGGGAATAGGTCATGGGGCATGAGTTTGTACATATTCCTGTTTTAGGGTCGGAGTTAATTGAAGGTCTAGACGTGCGTCCAGGGGGCAAATATCTGGACGCGACGGTGGGAGGAGGAGGCCATAGCTTGCTGCTGTTTGACCAATGTCGAGATATCTGGGTAACTGCCATTGACCAAGATACGCAGGCACTAGATGCGGCTAAACTGACGTTATCGGAGTATGGCGATCGCCTAACATTTTGGCATGGCAATTTTGTTGATTATCCGGGTAATGCTGAACAATTTGATGGCATTATCGCCGATTTAGGAGTTAGTTCTGCCCAATTTGATATCCCAGAACGGGGATTTAGTTTTCGCCATAGTGCCCCCTTGGATATGCGGATGAATCAACAGCAATCCCTGACGGCTGCGGATTTGATTAATCATGGGGATGAGAAGGAATTAGCCGATATCTTTTATCAATATGGTGAGGAGCGCTTGTCCCGGCGTATTGCTCGCTCTATTGTGGCCAAACGTCCCTTTAACACGACGACTGAGTTGGCCCAGGCGATCGCCTCCTGTTATCCCCCTCGCGCCCGTCATGGGCGGATTCATCCCGCTACACGAGTGTTTCAAGCCCTACGCATTGCAGTTAATCAAGAGTTAACCGTTTTGCCCCAGTTTCTGGATCTCGCTTCACACTGGTTAAAGCCTGGGGGAATCATTGGGGTGATTAGTTTTCATTCCCTAGAAGACCGATGCGTTAAACATTACTTTAAGGACTCCGCAGAACTTACCGTTTTGACCAAAAAACCGATAATTCCTCACGCAGAAGAAATCCAAAACAATCCCCGTGCGCGATCGGCAAAATTGAGATTGGCAAAACGTCTATAGTTCTACGTACGGGTAATGGGGAATGAGTTCATTATTGTGCCCTATACCCTCGATCGAGTCCCTTAAGCTGTTTCAACTTTCGATGTAATTCTTTATAAAACTTAGAATAGTTGTAAGTTTTTCTCTTGTAAGCATCTTAGTAAATGTTTATGATTGAATTTTCGCGGGGTAAAACCGAAAAAAACTGGAAATTATGGGGGATCGATCGAGATCCTCTGAAATGATAGGGTCAGAGGATCAATTACATATCTATCTCAAGAGAATCGGAACCGTTAGCAGCTCTTGAGCCACCAGTTATGGGATTTAACGGGAATATGGAAACTTTAAAAAATAATGTTTTAGTCTTAGGGCAAGAGTTAGACGATTTCAACCTCTTGCAATCGCTGCTCAATCATGTCCCTTGTCGAGTCGCGATCGCCAAATCACCCGAACAAGCAGTGACTCTATCGAGTCAAACCCTTCCGTCCTTAGTCATTCTATCAGGAAATTGCCATCAATGGTCGGCTGATTTTGTAAATCAATTACGAAGGCAAGCCCAAAAATGTGGTGTGACTATTATTGCCCTAACCGATTGTCATGCTCCCAGTTGGCTACATCAAGAATCCCATCTAGGGGTAGATGGATATTTGGTCAAACCGGTAGCTACAGATATTCTCATGTCAGTAGTAGAATCCGCTAGACTACGGCAGTTTTGTTGTTTTCAATAACAGCTAGAGGGGCGGTTTCTCACTAGATCTTTCCTTTAGCATTCCGCTTTTAATCGGTGATTCGGTTCACACTCCAGAAAACCGTATCTACCTTACAATGCTGTTTTCAAACGTTCAAGACTATACTAGATTCAATAGCCATTCTGAGATTGAGGCACTCAAACCCTTACAGCAGTTTCTGTTGTAGCTCTCTCCCTTCGACTGCGCTCAAGGCGAGGAGGGAAAGCCTTAGAAACGGGGGGTTTTAAGGTAAAAATGGGTTTCCCATGATCGATTCCTCCTTACCAGTTCGTCGTGCTATTACTTTGAGCATTTTGGAGATTGATTCTTGTATGTCTTACTATAGCTCCTATCTAATCCTGATCCCAGGAATACTCTTAATGTTCTGGGCGCAAAACCAAATCCGTAGCACCTATCAGCGTTATGCCCAAATTCCCTCTAGTATGGGAATGACTGGTGCAGAAGTGGCTCAAACCATTCTCTATCAAATGGGAATTACAGATATTAGTATTGAACCGGTTGCTGGAGAATTAACCGACCATTATGACCCTAATGCGAAAGCGGTACGCCTTTCTCAAGGGATCTATAATTCTTCTTCTTTAGCTGCTGCTGCGGTGGCTGCCCATGAATGTGGTCATGTGCTACAAGATAAGAAGGGTTATAGTTTTATGAATCTGAGGGCGAATTTAGTGCCCGTGGCTAATTTAGGCTCTCAGTTTGGCCCGATGCTCGTGATTTTAGGGTTATTTTTGAGCAGTTTAGGTACAATTTCTAGCTTAGTCATTAATTTAGGAATCGGATTATTTGTCGGCGCGATCGCCTTTCATGTGGTTACTCTACCGGTAGAATTTGATGCCTCTAGTCGCGCCCTGAAGTTAATTGATAATCTAGGGATTCTGCAAGGAGAAGAAAATCGAGGCGCTAAGGCGGTTCTACAAGCTGCCGCTTGGACTTATGTGGCCACAGCCTTATATGCAGTGTTGCAACTAGCACAGTTGCTACTGATTAGCCGCAATCGCTAATCAGAATTTAGGAGAGTTGATAGAATGCAACTCTCCTAATTGAACTTGAATAAAGAAAAATCTAACCGACTTGAGTCGTAATCTAGATAACATTTACAATCCCCCCTATAAAGTTAGTATACTTGAGTAAATATCTATAATTAAGTTATTACTAAAAACTGGAGACCAACCCATGAGCGATTCTAAAGCCTCACCATCGCTTCCTCTTCGTCTGGTTCTGGTTGTTCCTTTCCTGATACAGATTTTTGCAGCAGTTGGACTAACCGGTTATTTTTCTTTAAAAAATGGAAAAAAAGCAGTGAATAATGTCGCCTCTCAACTGCGAACTGAAATCACTGGGCGCGTTCAGAGCTATCTCGACAACTATTTAGCCATTCCTCATCAAATTAATGCAGCCAATGCTCATGCCATTCAACAAGGATGGCTAGATTTGAATAATATTGAAGCTTTAAATCGCCAATTTTTAAATCAAAGCTATGCCTTTGGTCAAAATTATCCCCTTTACATTTATGTAGGAAACAAAGTTGGAGGATTTGTAGGTGCTGGTCGGTATGAGATCAACGATGCTTTTGTTTGGGAATTTACGGAAAATCTGGAACCTGGAGAATTGATCAGTTATCCAGCCAATTCTGAAGGTAACTTAACAGATGTACTGACCACCTACAATTTTTTTGATGCCACTACACGACCCTGGTATCAAAAAGCAGTTAAAGAAAATAGCCAAATTTGGAGTGAGGTCTATACCTACGCTGATAATATTTTAGGCGTTACGGCTGCTCAACCTATTTTTGATCTAGAGGATCAATTCATCGGTGTTGCTGGTGTAGATATTCCCTTAGATGTAATTAACCAGTTTTTAGCCTCGATTAAAGTAGGGCAATCCGGTCAAGTTGTGATTATAGAAAGATCCGGCTATGTGATTGGATCTTCAACCCAAGAATCTCCTTATCTTAAAGATGAGATAAACCAAGAACTGAAGCGATTAGAAGCCAGCGAAAGCTCAAGGGTATCCATTCGCGAAGCCAGCCAATTTTTAGAAGCAAAGTTTTTACAACTGAGTCAAATCGATCAAACCCAACAATTAGAGTTTTGGATCGATCGAGAAAAGTATTTTTTACAAGTTACTCCATTAGGGAATGAGCAGGGATTAGATTGGTTGATTTTGGTGGTGATTCCTGAATCAGATTTTATGGCTGAAATTGATGCTAATACAGTGAGAACGATATGGCTGTGTTTAGCTGCATTAGGAGTTGCTATAACCCTGGGAATTTATACATCTCGTTGGATTCTTCAACCTATTTTAGCTCTTGTTCAATCTTCAGAATTAATGTCTCATGGCGATTTAAATCAACAGGTTAAAAATGGGAATATTACGGAACTGCAAACCTTAGCGAATGCGTTTAATCGCATGGCGAGTCAACTGAAAGCCTATTGTACAGATTTGGAACAACGGGTACAAGAGCGCACAGCAGAATTGGCGGAAGCGAAAAAAGTGGCTGATAGTGCAAACCAAGCTAAAAGTGAATTTTTAGCTAATATGAGCCATGAGTTGCGTACTCCCTTAAATGGCATTCTCGGTTATGCTCAAATTATGGATCGTGCTCAGAATCTTAATAACCATCGTAAGGGAGTGACGATTATTCACCAAGCAGGGTCTCACTTATTGAACTTAATTAATGATATTTTAGATCTGGCTAAAATTGAAGCTAGGAAAATGAATTTGGTGAACAGTGATTTTCATTTTCCATCTTTTTTGATAGCTGTAGCAGAAATGGCAAAAGTAAAAGCAACCACCAAAGGGCTTGATCTCAAGATATTGATCGATGATTGCTTACCAGTCGGAGTAAAAGCAGATGAAAAGCGTCTACGACAAGTGTTATTGAATTTATTAGGCAATGCGATTAAATTTACCGATGGAGGTGCGGTGACGTTTAAGGTCGATGTGTGTGAGCACGATCTAGAGTCTCATCAGGTTAGAATTTGCTTTGGGATTGAAGATACGGGTATTGGCATGACTCCTGAACAATTGGGGCAGATTTTTTTGCCGTTTGAACAAGTGGGATCTCAGTCTAAGAAGTCACAGGGAACGGGTTTGGGGTTAACTATTTGTCGGCAAATTGTGACGATGATGGGAAGTAACCTTGAAGTAGAAAGTGAATTTGGGCGGGGGAGTAAGTTTGGCTTTGAAGTAGAGCTAGAGGTTTCTGATGAATGGGTGAGCCGCGCTACGATTTTAGAACAAGGTAAAATTATCGGTTATCAAGGGGAACCGAAAAAGATTCTGGTGGTTGACGATCAAACCCTGAACCGAACCGTTGTTTATGAAATTTTAACTCCCTTAGGGTTTGTGATATCAGAGGCTAAAAATGGACGAGAAGGATTAGAAAAATTGGTGAAAGTAGCTCCTGATTTAGTGATGACGGATATTATGATGCCAGAGATGGATGGCTATGAATTTGCTAAAGGGATTCGTGAATCCTATTCACAAGATCTGCCGGTATTGGCGGTAAGTGCAAGTGTGTCTTTAGGAGATCAGAATTTGGCGATCGCGGCTGGATGTAATGAATTTCTAGATAAGCCGTTGGATATGGAAAAGTTGTTTACTGTTTTAAAGCGCTATCTCCACTTACAATGGATTTATGAAGAGCAGCCATCATCGCTTTCCTCTGATCCGTCTCCGATAATTGTGCCGAAGCCAGAATATTTACAACCCCTCTATAAAGCGCTGAAAATCGGAGATATTGATGCGATTGAGGAGACAGCTTATCGGCTCAAAGAGGAGGAAAGCGAATATGAAGCGTTTAGCGATCGCCTCTTGGAGTTAACGGCTGAGTTTGATGAGCGTGGTATTCTAGAGTTTCTGGAGAGCCAGTCTAAAGTCTAAAGTTCTTAAAGTGATGATTTTGGTATGTCCCTAAAGTCGTTAAATCTAACCCCTGAATTGTATGATTATCTACAAAAAGTTTCCCTAAGAGAACCGGAAATTTTAGCCCAACTGCGAGCAGAAACGGCTGCTAATCCTAGGGGAGGGATGCAAATTGCCCCAGAACAAGGTCAGTTTATGGCGTTTCTAGTGCGGTTGATGGGGGCGAAAAAAACCTTAGAGATTGGGGTGTTTACGGGATATAGTAGCTTAGTTGTAGCCTTAGCATTGCCTCCAGAGGGTCGGATTGTGGCTTGTGATGTGGATGCAGAAGTAACGAATATAGCGCGTCGCTATTGGCAAAAGGCAGGAGTTAGCGATCGCATCGACTTACGCCTTGCTCCCGCTCTAAACACCCTAGATCAACTCATAGCGAACGGAGAAGAACATACGTTTGATTTTACCTTTATTGATGCGGATAAACGCAACTACATCAATTATTACGAAAAAGCCTTAACCTTGGTGCGTCCAGGAGGAATGATTGCCATTGATAATGTGTTATGGTCTGGAAAAGTCGCCGATCCGCAAGTGAATGATCCGCGTACCGAATCCCTTCGAGCGTTTAATCAAAGTCTACAGAAAGATGAGCGCATCGAGTTAAGTTTAGTCCCTATTGGCGATGGGTTAACTTTAGCCTGGAAACGCTAAATTTATAGTGTGAGCATCTTGCTCGCTTTGAACCTCTCGCGAGCGAGATGCTCGCACTCACTGAATCCCTTATGTACTAAAGTTTAGAGAACAGAAAAGAGGCAACTATGCCCTCAATTCCACCTACACATACCCCTACCAACCTTGGGAGGTGTCCTTGTAGCCCTTTTGTATTAAAAGTGTAACCATTAGGATACCTCAACCATCTGTTCTCTTTTATCCAACCGATACGATTGCCAAATTCCTTCCACATATTGTCATCATATACTCCTAATTTTCCTCCTAAGTCCAGCCAAATTTGCTTTTGCACACTGAAGCCAAATTTACCCTTGCTATACTTTACCCACAACTGGTCTATCCCTCGTAATTCATCGCGAGGAAATTTTCGTAAATCATTACTATCTAAATAACCTTTATTTTCATCATCGCCTAGCTGCAACATTAAACGAGTCGTTTCCTCATCTGCTTTTTGCCATTCTCCATTGCGGAGATAACGTTGCAAATCTTGAAACAATAAATTACTAACATTCGCTTCTAGCTCTTGTAACTCTTTTTCTATTTCCGGATTAATTTTACGAGGTGTTTCTTTGATGCAATCATAAGCCAAAGCTACGGCATCTGCTGTTCCTATATTAATTAAAGCTTTCAAAAATTGATTGGGATTCACTTGTGCCGCATACAATAATATAGTTTCTCTCCACAAAGACGCTTGCCAATTTTGGATTAACAACTCCTCTTGCTTAGTGCGAATAATTTCTCTCGCTGCTAAATAACCCTGAAAACTTAAATGAGCAAACTGATAATCATCATCTCGTTTTACCAATAGTTCACTTACTTCAACTATTTGTTGAATCAATATCATCACATCCACTGAACAATCAAATCTGGCCACTGGATCTTTGATGCAATTATATAATAAATAGTAATCAATTTCTGGCTTGTTTTTTTGCACCATATATAAAGCAAATTCTTGTAAAATATGCTCCGCTTCATCCGCAGGCAACAGCAAAGACAGATTTCTAGCTAAAGGGCGATTGACTAATTGTAAGTTGATCACTTGTCGATATAAATCACTGCGCCTTCTGGGTAATTGTTCACTGGGATAAGTTCGATGAACATTGACAATTAAATTTAACAAGAGGGAAATTTTAGCTAAGTCATCTAGTTCCGGACGGCTCTTTAACTGTTCTAATAAATTATCCGCTTTTGTTCTTGCTTCAGCTTTTACTTTTGGAGTATTTCTTCCTCCTCTCGCATATCTCTCTTGATGCCAATACCAATTCTGAACAAATCTCTCTTGCTGATGGCGATTAAACGGCTGAATAAATAATTCACCCTTGAGTTTATATTTATAAGCAAATAATTTATAACCTGATGGACGGGAGGTAACAATAAAATAAGCTTCTGGATACTGTTTCATTTCTTTTCCAAGCCATTTACTTATCGTTATCCTCCAGATTTCATTGACCTCATCAAAACCATCAATCATTACCAAGATATTGCCATTTTCTAGATGTTTTTTTGCCCAATTATGTGGCAACTTCAATTGATCATAACCTGGAAGACTAGGGATGTGATGATTTTCAATTAGTTGAGGCAAAGTTAAGTTTTTTTTATTAACAATTAGTGATTGCCATTGACGCAGTAATAATAAAACAGGTAATACTTTAGGCGCTCGATATCTTCCTTCTTTCTTCTGAGTATAAATATAAGTAATGTGTCGCAGTAGTGTCGTTTTTCCATATCCTCCCCAGGAAATAATTGCTAACCGGCGATAGGCTTTGATTTTATTAGCTTTTCTTAAAATATCCCAAATATCTAAACTTTTTTTTTGAATTATTTCAAGTTTCTTTCGATCCCACTTCATTCCCGGAAAAAGAGGTAAAGATTCTCCTGCTAAATTCTGAATAAAAGAATTACTTAAACCCAATGAAACAAAGACTTCATTTAATAATGGAGTATAAGTACCTAATGCCGGATTAAAACCTTCCATTTCAAAGTCTGGCCACATATTCCCTTGCAACGTTAAGCATTTGTCCTCAACTCCCGCCAACTGCCATTGAATTGCAGAAGGAATTCTTTGATTTGTCTGGTCTATCCAGGCAATTAAACCTTTCGCGTCTTCTGTTCCTCTCTCTTCGTAGATCTCGGCTAGGGTTCTCAAAAAACTCTTAGAATAAGCAGCCCAAACGACACTAACCGCATTCACTGGCAAGAGTAACAGCGCTATCAACCACTCTTGTTGAAACAGGAAGGCAATAAATGCGCCGCCACTCCCCCCTAATGGCATCCACCGCACAAACGTCAACAGCGGTCCGCGAATCCATTGGCGAGCGGATGCGTTATCAATTGTTACTGATTCCGATCGCTGTTCTTCTTGTTGCTCTTCTCGCGTTTCCTCTGTCATAGCTCAACCTCAGAAACTCACCCCTATTATATTTAGTATTATATCTAGCTCTCCCTATTCCCCATTCCCTAATGAATCAAGCGAAATAGTTGCTCCTGATATTCAATTTCTCCGACCACGCGACGCATGGGTTGGGGCCAAACCCGGAGTAGGGTGGGAGTCGCTAAGACCTGATCTTGTTCGGCGAGATCGGGATGTTTGAGAATATCAATCACTTTTAGGGTGTAGGGTTGAGAAAGACTTTGTTCTAAAAACAAATGAACTTTGTGTAACAGTCGCTCTGTTGTGTTGTGATTTCCAGAGACAAATAAGCGAAAAATATAGCCGTGGGGATTAAATTCTTCTAGGGATAAGTCCGGTTGCATCTCTTCTATAGAGCGATGTTGGACTCGCACCACCCAATCATGATCTTCCCAGAGTTGGGGAAATTGCTCGTAATAGGAGGCGATCGCGATCGGATCGCACAGCTCAGTATCACAAGATACTCGTTTCCACTCAACCTCTAAGCCAAATAGGGCATTTAACAGCGGTGCATAATCAAACACCAGGGGGTAAGCTTCAGCCACACAATGGATTTGCTGAGTGTAGGGATCAATCCATCGATCTAGGGTTGCCGTATAACAGGGGACTAAAAAATGGGGGGGGGCACAGAGATCCAAAAGGGTTTGTAATTTAGCACACAGATCGATATGCCATCGATTCCGTTTACTTGGATCGATACAGTAAACAATATCCCCCCCAGGAGTGAACAGGGCGATCGCTTTGAATGACTCAGAACCCATCATTCCCTTGGTCTAAATTAAATCCGACCTCGGAGGAATTGAGCCATTTCATTTGGCGTTGGCGATTTCTCTAGGGCTGTTTCTTCCGTGATCCGACCTTCTTGATAGAGATTATACAGAGCCTTATTCATCGTCGTCATCCCTTCAAACTCTGACCGAAGCATGATTTGGGTAATGGCCTCCAAGTCATTTTTGATCACATACTCCTTCACCGCATCTGTAGCAATCATGATGTCATGGAATGCTGCCCGCTTACCATCCGTTGTTTTACATAGACCTTGAGCAACAATACAGACTAAAGATTCCGCCAAGGACACTCGCAGAGCGGGCTGTTCTGCCGGGGGAAACATCCCCATGATCCGCTCAATGGTTTTTACCGCACTATTGGTGTGCAGGGTTCCCATAACCAAGTGACCGGTAGAGGCAGCTTTGAGAGCAATTCCCATCGTTTCCTTATCCCGAATCTCTCCCACTAGCATCAAATCGGGGTCTTCCCGCAGAGCCGCTTTCAGGGCATTTTTAAATTCGCGGGTATGGCGGCCAACTTCCCGGTGTTTCACCAAAGCTTTTTGACTCACATGGACAAATTCCACCGGGTCTTCAATCGTAATAATATGGTGGGCCATGTTCCGATTGATATAGTCAATCATCGCCGCCATGGTGGTCGATTTCCCAGAACCCGTGGGCCCTGTCACCAGAATCAGCCCCTTGTGATAGTGACAGATATCCTTGAACACTTCTGGAGATTTCAACTGTTCCATCGTCAAAATATTCGATGGAATCAAGCGCAACACCATAGCTGGCCCGGCTAAGGAATCAAAGACATTAATCCGAATTCGCACAAAGCCAAAATCAAACGCACCGTCAAAATCGAGGTGGTCTTGGAATTGACGAATTTCTTCATCCGTCATACATTCTCGCAACCAGCTCATGAAGGTATTCAGGTCAGTTTTGGGATATTCCAAACTGGTAATATCACCCCGTTTCCGAAAACGGGGAATCTCATTGACCCCTACATGGATATCGGAGACCCCTTCTTCATCGGCTCGTTTAACAATTTCTTGGAGGGTGGGATTACCGGGACTCGGCCCTGCTTTGGCCGCTGACCGCTTGGCGGCTTTGGGCACTGCTCCTGGAGGGGGAGCTGCCTTCGCCTTCGCCTTCGCTGCCTGCGGATTCATGGGCATGGTTCTGGCCGGCATTTGTTGGGTGGCTCCATCCGCACTAGCGGCTGCACGCGGAGGAGGAGCTGGGGGACGAGGGGGAGGAGAGGGGGGTTTTTTCTGGGGAGATTGGGTCATAGCTAAGTCCTGTACAATACATCAGTATAGAAAAAGCATCAAGCTTCGGGCATCGGCGATCGATGCATCAAAAGGTTAAGCTGTAAGATGGCATCCAAGGGGTTCTGGACCGAAGAACGGTTGGACTTATTGTACTCTTTATTTTCAGGTTTACTGTCTCCTGGATTAGCCCAAGAGAGAGCAAGCAATTTGTATTGTACTTATTGTACTCCCCTTTTTCTGTTTTATTTGTATAAAGTATGTCTAAAGTTTGGCGAATTGGGATTATTATGGGCACTCGCCCAGAGGCGATTAAGTTAGCGCCTGCGATCGCACAGTTTAGAGCGGCTCCAGAGTTTGAAACTGAAGTGATTTTAACGGGTCAACATCAAGAGATGGTCGCCCAAGTGATGGAGTTATTTGGGCTAACGGCTGACCATAATTTGCAGATTATGCAGCCGAAACAGACACTTACGGATATTACGTGTCGCAGTTTGCAGGGTTTAGAAGCTCTGTTTATGGAGTTGGGGTTAGATTTGGTCATTGTACAGGGAGATACGACCACGGCATTTTCAGCGACGTTAGCGGCATTTTACCAGAAAATCCCAGTTGCCCATGTGGAGGCTGGATTACGGACGGATCAGCTTTGGAATCCCTATCCAGAAGAGGCGAATCGACGCTTGATTTCCCAGTTGGCCCATTTACATTTTGCCCCGACGGAGTTGGCAGTGGAGAATTTACAGCGCTCTGGAGTGGTGGGAGAGATTCATCAAACGGGAAATACAGTGATTGATGCGCTCTTGAAGGTGGCTGAATCTCAGAGTGGGTGTGAGATTGGGGGGTTAGACTGGTCTAAATATCGGGTGTTATTGGCGACGGTGCATCGGCGGGAAAATTGGGGCAGTCCGTTAGAGGCGATCGCCGATGGATTCCGACAAATCTTAGCCGAATTCCCGGATACCGCCCTAGTTTTGCCCTTACACCGTAATCCCACAGTGCGCGAACCCTTACAGCGAATCCTCGGCAACCACGATCGCATCTTTTTAACGGAACCCTTAGATTATGCCCAGTTAGTGGGGGCGATCGCCGCTTGTCATTTTGTGTTAACCGACTCTGGAGGACTTCAGGAAGAAGCCCCCTCGTTAGGCAAACCCGTATTAGTGCTACGGGAGACCACAGAACGTCCAGAGGCGATCGCCGCTGGCACTGCTCGCTTAGTCGGTACAGAGTCTCGCTCTATCTTGAATGCTGCCTCTGAACTGCTCTCTCAAACCGACCTCTATCAGCGCATGGCAACCGCTATTAACCCCTTTGGAGATGGTCACGCTTCCGAACGCATCTTAGAACAAGTCAGAAGATTCCTGAACGCTTAGAAAACGGGATTTTGCTGTAACAACTCTCTCACCGCCTCCTGTGTCAAGGGTTTCGCAAACAGATACCCTTGTCCATAATCACACCCCAATTCCGTCAACTTCTGTTGCTGTTCCACTGTTTCCACCCCCTCAGCCACCACATGCATCGACAAACTATGGCCCAAATTCACAATCGATTTCACCAACTCCCAATCTTTTTCCACCTCAGAATTTAAGGGAATAAACGACTGATCGATTTTCAGGGTATCAATAGGAAACAACTGGAGGCGACTTAAACTCGAATGTCCCGTGCCAAAATCATCAATACAAAGATTGACCCCTAACTCTTGCAGTTGGCATAATTGCTTCACCACAGAGTCCAAATTTTCCATCATTAACCCTTCCGTAATTTCCACTTGGAAATAATTGGGGGGTAATTGATGTCGCTGCAAAGATTGCATAATAATATCGACCAAGCCCGCTTGAGAAAACTGGCGACCGGCCACATTCACATTCACATAGAAGGGATCGAATAACAAGCCATCGATTTCCCACTGCTTAATTTGTCTACAAGCCTCATCAATCACCCATTCTCCTATGGTCACAATCAAACCCGTTACTTCCGCTAAAGGAATAAACCGACCCGGACTAACCACTTGATTTTCCTGGGTTTTCCACCGAATTAACGATTCAAATCCACTAATTTTTCCGGTATGTAAAGAAATAATCGGTTGATAGTACAGACAAAACTCCTGTCGTTCGATCGCCCGACGCAAATCCATTTCTAGCTGAAACTGACATTCATCGACCGATCGCATGGTACTATCAAACAATTGATGATGATTTTTACCCTTGCGTTTGGCATGATGAATCGCCGTATCTGCATCTTTGAGTAAACGTTCGGCATTCTCATAAACCAATCCGGTAGATGCATGATGGGATAAAACAATGCCTATACTAGCACTGAGAAACACTTCATGACCTTGCACCCAAAACGGCTCATGGGCGAGTGCTTCTTCCATACAATCTGCTAATTCCATAATTTCCTCATAATTCTGGATTTCTGGAATCAGAACGGCAAAATCATCCCCATTCAATCGAGATACAATTCCGCAATTAGCCACATAGGTTTCTAATCGTCTCGCCACGCTAATTAAGAGTTGATCTCCTACAAAGTGACCTAAACTATCATTAATGATCTTAAAGCGATTGAGATCGATCATTAAAACCGTAAAAAAATGTCCTGTTTGTCCCCGTACTTGAGTTAAACACTCTTCAATTTTACCCACTAATGCTGAACGATTACACAGGCCAGTTAATGGGTCATGAAATGCATGGTACTCTAGTATATCTTGGGCTTTCTTGCGCTCCGTAATATCTTCAATTGTACCTTCAAAGTATAGTAAATGACCTTTGTTACTTCGCACGGCATGACAATTTTCCGAAATCCAGATTTGGCTCCCGTCAATACGATAAACTTGAGATTCAAATCCTAAGACTTCTCCCTTTTCCTCAATGAGGTTAATCAAGCGATCGCGCTGTTGTGAATCCACATACACTTGTTGTTGAATACTCTCAATGATTTGTATCAGATTTTCCGGTGAGGCATACCCTAAAATCTTGGCAAATGCAGGATTAACATTAATAAAGGCACCATCTAGAGTGGATTGAAAAATACCTTCAATGGCATTTTCAAAGATACTATGATATTTCTTCTCCGCTTTAATCAAGGCTTCTTCAGTCGCTTTAAATTCGGTAATATCAGTCCCTGTCCCCATTAACTGAATAGCTTGATTTTGCTCATTTCTTTGCACACTTCCGCGCAACAGAAACCAACGAATAGTCCCATTTTTATGGACGAGTCTTTGCGTAATTTCGTAGTGTTTAATTTCTCCATTAATAACTCGATGAATTTGTTGAACTAAGGTTCTTTTATCTTCGCTATAAATTCGTTTTGACCAGTCTTTTAACTCCGGCTGCTCATCTTCAGTCTGATACCCTAATAACTGTTGCAAACTAGCATCTAATTTAAAGGTGTTTTCGATAAAATCCCATTCCCAAATGCCCATTCTACCTGCTTGAGTTGCCAATTCATAGCGTTTTTGACTTTTTTGCAGAGCTTCTAAAATACTGTGACGCTCAGTAATATCTAAACTCACGGATTGAGTGCCAACAATATCCCCATGGGCATTGTGTATGGGTGTTTTAATGACATGAAAATAATGGGGGCGATCGCTAGGGGGAAAGCATTGAGAATCAATCCGATCTAACACCTTTCCTGTATCTTGAACCCATTGATCTTCACTCATAAATTTTTGGGCTAACTCTGGAGGGTAAACTTGGTCTAAGCGTTTATTAATAATCTCTGTTTCTTCATGACCCAGGGTTCTTAAAAAGGCTTGATTGACAAAGGTTAACTTTCCTTCGCAATCGACCCGATAGATAATTTGGGGTAAAATATCAGCTAAAGATTGATAGTAAACATGGCTTTCCCGGAGTAGCTCTTGAAGCAGAATATTATAGCTCGTGAGTCTATCTAAACTTTTGTCTAAGGAATTTTGGGTATTTTGAAGCTTGCCGATCAATGATTTATTTTGATCCTGGGTATGACCGATGAAAAGGGCAAGACTAAACATGAGGAACCCCGATAAACCCAATTCCAAAGGGGTATAGGGGAAAAAAAGGCGATCGCCAGGAATAAAATGATTATAGATAAGAACGAGATTCGCTACTATAGCACTCCCTAACCCTACTTTCAATCCTCCCCAGTAGGAGAGGAGCATCAGAGATAGTAGAATGGTAATTAAAGGATAAATCTGCTGTAAGCTGTTGACACCCTCTAAAGGTGCAAACACTAACCCAAACAAAAGTAGGCAACTCCATAAACCTAAGGCTGTTAGAGCTACCCTAATCTGATGGGGGTTGTATGGGTACGGTTTCACCTGAACCTCCTAGCTGAATTCAAAAAGCTGGAGTGAGTAGAAGATTAACTGCTTAAGTTGGATTGCCCATTTTCCAGGTGAAACTAGAGACTAGATTCGTGAGAATATGGGCTAAAATCGGAACCAGTAAGTTACCGGTGGCTAAAGCACTATATCCTAGGGCTAGTCCGACTAGGGTCGCCCAAATGACATACGGCCATTGATTGCTACCACTCAAGTGTAAAACACCAAAACAGAGGCTTGATAAGATCAAACCAGTAAAGTTCAATCCTAGGGCAGGGAGCATCACCCCTCGAAAGAGAAATTCTTCGCTTAAACCCGGCAGTAAGCCTAACCAGAGAATATCAGGATAGGTTAAGGGTTTGAGAACAAGACCGAGGTAAACATCGGCACTTTGGCGATAGGCTGGCCATACACTATAAACTAGGGCACTAGCAGCAGTAATCCCTAGACCAAGCAAGATACCGATCGCCAGTTTACCTAGTTCCCATTGAGCGCGAAGATGCACGATCGAACCGATCGCCAACCACAGTTTAGCGATAATCAGTAGAATAACGGCAGTCACTCCCATGGCAATCAGGATTTGCGATCGGGTCATGGGTTCCAAGTCTGGATTATGTTGGTCACTCACAGGCGTTTAGGTGAAGAAAGGTCAATTTTGGGGTCGCTTATCCCTTCCCCTATATAGCGCTTCGCGCTAGGCAAAAGCTTGCCTTGCTTAGGCTCTAAGCCTTTACGCTGTACTCCATAGAAGAGCGAATTGCTATAAAGGCAACAGGTTCGGCCCAAGAGATTCTAGGCTTACCCCAGACCGATGGGCGACTAAGACTCCAAGGGCTTCTAAATAAGAGTTTACTCGCACCACTGGGATTTTGAGTAGTTCTGGAGGCGATCGCATCTCGGTTGTATTCTCACTCACGGCAATGATGCAAGTCGAGGTTTGACTTAATTTTAAGATAGCACTCCCGCCACAGGCTGTTGCGGGAATCACCACTGCATCGACTTGATCGGCCCAAATATCGGTTGGTTGGGGGGAATAGGGAGCCAGGGGAGTCAGGAGTTGGGGGGCATGACTGAGTCCGACTAAAACACAGGGCAAAAAAGTATATCCAAGTTCCTCAGCCGCAGAACGGGGCGAGAGCTGAGGGTTGAGGGGGAGGGGTTGTAGGGCAGGAGCATGGGCACAGGGGATGCCCAAGGTGCGAACCACCAGATGGGAGATAATGGCTTCTAGGCCAGCAATGGGGTCTACACCTTGCCCTTGGCGATAATCGTGTAAGGCTTCACTGTCGGTATCGTCGGGAAACCTGGCAATGACGGCGATCGCCTCTGCTCCCTGTTCCTCTTTCAGTTTTTCCGCCGCTCTGAGTAAGCTATCCGGGTTGCCGAGGGTTCCCCAACTGGCATGACTTTCTCCCTGGGTTAACTGCACTTCTAAGGGGAGATCGGTAATGACATATCCAGTAATGTTTAATCCCAAGGTTGCCCGTGCTGCATCCGCTACTTGTAGATGACGAGTGCGCAACTCTGGCTCGATCGCCCGATCTAACAGTAAGCCAATGCGGTTACTGTTTACGGGGCGCAGTCCCCAGTCTTGGGCGGCAAACCGGTCTAGGGCATAGCCTTCCACATACAAGCCATTGGGGATATTCCAATAGAGAGATGCGCCATTCAGGACATTGGGATGGGAAATGAGGCGATCGCTGATGGAGGCGATCGCTTTAGCTACAGGTAGGGCATCTCCTGCATAGCCCCCGATGGCTGCACCAATGCCCGTCGGGATAATTAAAACAACCGTATAGGGACGATGATTCACGCCTCTTGGATCACCACCGCTTCTACCGTCGCCTTTTGCTGCTCTTCATCCACAGCAGTCACTGCCCAACGCAAAGGTTCCCCCCGCTTTTCGAGTTCTGCTTCAATGTCTTGATGCAGTTGGTTGGGCGTAGCTTGTAAATCAATTTCGGCTGTAATAAAGTGAGTCGTCATATCTTTATGGCGCTTCGCGCTGGTAATGGGTCATTGGTGTTGAGACTTTACTATTTCACAAATTGGAGGTCATAGACTTCATCCTCTTTCTCTGTCACCAATTTAATATCCGATTGAGGGTAAGCGGAACACAACAGAGCATATCCTTTCTCGCGCAACTCAGGACTCAACCCCATTGCATCATTCTCATCGCCATAGCGTACTGTTCCTTCTGTCAGTAATACAGCGCAGGTTTCGCAGACTCCAGCTAAACAAGACTGAGGGAGTTCGGGGCACTTTTCTTCTTCTTTTTTGTCAGAATTTTTGTCTTTTTCATAATATTCATTCGCCACTTCCAGAATTTTTCGATCTTCAGGAACTTCAATCGTATAGCTTGTTCCTTGGTGATTAATTTCAACAGTAAAGGTTTTCGTCATAGGAATTGCAGTAGAGAAAAATACAAGTGCGCTCCTTTCCAGAGCATCCTTGATTTTATCATCACTCAAGTCCCTTGTGGCGTTAATTTTCTTAATTCCCTATTGCCTATTGCCTATTGCCTAATTTCCCGGTGAGATAGACCGCAACGCCGTCTTGCCTCAGCTTTTGACCTGGGGTTACCAGGTGGGTACTGAAGTCCCCGCATTCGTTTCCGAGTACTGGCTCGGTTTACTGCTGCTAGGATCTCGGTTCAGTTCCCTTATTAAGTCAAGCATAGATCATAAAACGTTATTGGCAGTCACCAACGCCGCAGCCTATCTTGAGAGCTATTGTAAGCCAATTTTCAGGGGGCGGCTAGGGGAGATTAAAGATTCTTATAAGAGATATGCCGAAAACCCCGGTAATTCGTTCCGGGGATTCTGGCTGAGGGTAAGTTTTAACTTGCCCGTCTTACACCCAACTGGCTATAATGCCAACCCCAGGGTCATTAAATCCTTACCTATGGAGAAAGCCTTTAACTACCGATTTTACCCCACCCGCGAGCAAGAATCCCTCTTGCGGAGGACTTTGGGGTGCGTAAGATTAGTTTACAATAGAGCGCTCCACGAAAGGACTCAGGCTTGGTATGAACGACAAGAAAAAGTGAGCTATGGGCAAACCTCTTTCCTGCTAACCAGGTGGAAAAAACAAGAAGAATTAGATTTCTTGAATCAAGTCAGCAGCGTTCCCTTACAGCAAGGTTTAAGACACTTACATAGATAGATGGTTCCCTAGCTCTAAACGGTGTAGTAACTGTGGGTATATTGTGGAAAAAATGCCGTTAAATATTCGGCAATGGGATTGTCCGAAGTGCCAATCTCACCACGTTAGCGAAGCTTTCCGGAGGAATCGCGATATAAATGCAAGTAAGAACATTTTGGCCGCAGGACTTGCGGTGTCAGTCTGTGGAGCGAGTGTAAGACCGGAGCCTTTGTAAATCGGCGAAGGCAACTGCTATGAAGCAGAAACCTAAATTGTGAGGTTTAGGAATCCCCGTGTCTTTAGACCGGGGAGGATGTCAACCTGGATACCAAATCGATTCAATTTTTTCGGCGATCGCTACCAACGCCTCCCGTTCTGTGCTATCGGTACAGACGGTAACATGACCTAACTTGCGTCCCGGTCTCACTTCAGGTTTGCCATACCAATGGACATGACTCCCCGGAATTTGGGCTAATACCTCCCGTTTTTCTACATAGTCACTCTCTGAATCTTCATAGCCCAATAAGTTCACCATCACTGCTCCGGCAGACTTCAAACTCGGATCGCCCACGGGTAAATCTGCCACCGATCGCAAATGTTGGGCAAATTGGGACGTTTGGCAAGCATCTAAGCTAAAATGCCCCGAATTATGGGTACGAGGGGCAATTTCATTCACTAATACCTGGCGATCTGTTGTCAAGAAAAACTCAATGCCAAAAATTCCAATCACGTCTAACTCATTGAGCAATGTATGGGCAATTTCTTCAACTTTTTGTCGCACCTTTTCTTCGACTTGAGCCGGCACTAACACCCAGTGGCACACCTGATTCCTTTGTTTCGTTTCCACCACTGGATACACAACAACTTCCCCAGAGGAAAATCGAGCTGCCATCACTGCTAATTCTCGTTCAAAAGGTACAAATTCCTCTAATAAAACGGGGATATCAGCAAAGGTTTTTGTCGCTTGATGGAACTGATCCCAATCTTTTAAAATTAAAGTTCCCTGGCCATCATAACCCTGTCTTCTGGTTTTCAAAACCAAAGGAAAACGTAGATTTTCCGGAATCTGATGCCAATCTAAATTCTGAAACCAGGGAACCGGAAGCCCTAATTCTCGAAGAAAAGAGCGCTGATCGTACTTATCTAATAAGGGTTGGAGAGCTGACAAACTAGGACGAAAACAGACCCCTGACTTTTCTAGAGGAAAGAGAGCATCTAAATCAATAAACTCATTTTCAAACGTGATTGCCTCACAGCGCTGTGCTAACTGCTCTGTAGCGCCCGCATCGGCGATCGCCCCGAAAATAACATCTGAAGCTCTAGAGACGGCTGGATCGCTCGATTTAGGGGTTTGTACAATCAATTCAATCCCCAATGCTTGGGCTTCTAAAGCCATCATCCAGGCTAATTGTCCACCTCCGATCGCCCCCACACGAGTTTTCTGTCCCACTTTCATCTCTCTCTATCCGTTATTAGCCAGCCCATCATTATAGCGCTTTGTGCTTCAGTTTTTTTTTCGATTGCCTATTCCCTATTCCCTAATTGCACCCATTATGCATGGTATTTTAGTACAAGTTACGGTTACAGTGTTTTGGCCTATTGCGGACATAAATCCGCTGCCCGTCAAATACAAGGTTACATCCCCAAAGCCATGTACCATAACCCGATTCCCTATTTCCTATTCCCTAGCGTGAAGCACTCCACCTTGAGCTTATGTCCTCCCTAATCAAACCCCGTGATGTCCAAGTTGTTTACCTCGATCGCCAAACTACCCTATTGCGATCGCGCACTTGGGATCGTTTAAAATTTGAAGTCGAATATTCCCTACAAAAGGGAACAACGGCAAACTCATTCCTGATTCAAAGCGATAAGATAGCCCTGATCGATCCTCCTGGAGAATCCTTTACCGAGAACTATATCAAAGCACTTCAAGAGCGACTCGATCTGGCCTCCATTGATTATGCGATCGTTCAGCATTTCAATCCCAATCGAGGTGCAACATTAAAAGCACTCCTCAAACTTGCTCCTAAACTCACCTTAGTTTGCTCAAAAGCGGCTAAGTTAGCCCTGGATAAACTGTGGCAAGACGAGGATTTAGAGGTCAAGGTGCAACTGGTGAACCGATCGGATCTAGACCTAGATCTAGGACAAGGCCATCACCTTCAGTTTATCCCTACCCCTACCCCACGATGGCCCGATGGCATCTGCACCTATGACCCTGTATCACAAATCTTGTTTACCGATAAGTTTTTCGGTGCTCATGTCTGCGGAGATCAAGTGTTGGATGAAGGCTGGAAACTTTATAGTGAAGACCGACGCTATTATTATGACTGTATCCATGCCGCCCAACCTCGACAGGTGCTGACCGCCCTAGACCGGATCAAAGATAAACCCACTCGGTTTTATGCTCCTGGCCATGGCCCCTTGGTACGCTATGGAAAACAGGAGTTAACACAGCTCTATCGCAGTTGGAGCGAGAAGCAAAGCGGACAGGAGCTATCCGTAGCCCTAATCTATGCATCGGCTTATGGGAATACAGGAACATTAGCTCAGGCGATCGCCCGTGGAATTACGAAATCGAGTGTCGCGGTTGAGTTGATTGATTGTGAACTGGCCGATCCGGCTGAAATTCAGGCCCAGGTAGAAAAGTGTGATGGCTTTATTTTAGGTTCTCCAACTTTAGCGGGCCATCCCCCCACCCAAGTCCAAACCGCTTTGGGAATCGTCTTATCAACTGCGGCGAAAACGAAATTAGCGGGTGTATTTGGCTCCTTTGGTTGGAGTGGAGAGGCGATCGATATTTTAGAGAGTAAGTTACTCGATGCTGGATATAAGTTTGGCTTTGAGCCAATCCGGGTCAAGTTTGCTCCGACGGATGCTATTTTGCAGCAATGTAAGGAAGCTGGGATTGATTTTGCTCAACAGTTGAAGAGGGATCTCAAACGACGCACTCCCAGGCAGTCTGTCAATGTATCAAGTAGCGATCGCACGGCTCAAGCAGTCGGCCGGGTTGTTGGATCGCTGTGCGTGGTTTCGGCCCATCGAGGAGAGTTACATAGTGGAATGCTCGCCAGTTGGGTGTCTCAAGCGACATTTAATCCGCCAGGGTTAACCGTTGCAGTAGCCAAAGATCGGGCGATGGAGTCTTTAACCCATTCGGGCGATCGCTTTGTGCTGAATATCTTGCCCGAAAATAGTCCCTTAACTCGCCAATTTACACGCAAGTTTGCCCCTGGAGAAGACCGGTTTGTGGGCTTGGAAACGGAAACGGCATCAAATGGCGCTAAGATTCTCAAAGATGCTCTCGCTTATCTCGAATGTACGGTTGGCGATCGCATGGAATGCGGTGACCATTGGATGGTTTACGCCACCGTTCAGAGCGGTCAAGTCTTTGATAAAACTGGGGTAACCGCCGTTCACCATCGCAAAACTGGCAGTTATTATTAATTCCCGGTAGGAGTGGGTTGGAAATCCACTCCTACTAGCGGTAAGTTACAGCGCTTTGCTTTGTGGTAGGGGGATGGGGAGATCAGGGGAGCAAACAACAGATTGGGTGGAGCGTTTCGCTGTTCTCGCGATCGTTAAAAACAGTCGTTAATGTATCTGATATAGCAGAGAAAAGTGCTTTATATTTCCTCCGTTGTTGTACTTTAGCGCTATTAGGGTAGATCGGAGCGCTAAAGCACAACAGCAACAGGAGGTTTCTAATGCACTACATTAACTATCATGAGTCGCGATCGCCTCTCCTTGTCGCTTTATCGGCCTTGTGAGTCCGGGTTAATCGGTGCGATATACTCTCTATTGGCACGAACATAACAAATGTAAGTGTCTAAACGCTCACCAGTATTCCGAGTTTGGATATCAAGAAAACTGGCAGAAACCCTAAGCCAGGGATTACCATCGATCAACCTCATCGCATTGTCTTGGTTACTGCTAAAAACAGCATCTACCACTGAACCATACCTAAGGGTCACGACAACAGAAAACTGGTTATCACGACAATTTAAACCCTTTGGATCGGGATCGACTACCAACCATTGTTTCTGTTGATAAGTTCCTCGATTGCCAAGCACACGAGATGATTGAAAGTCACCATTATTGTCGAAAACTGGTACATCAGCCACTTGAGCCTCAGCAACAGTCGTCCCTGAACCGAAAAAGATAGGGAATGAGAGAAGGGATAGAATTAGGGTTCGCCACACTATATTTGTACTCCTTACGACAGTACCCCAAGTATTATTATCACTCACACCTTATGCTTCATGATCGTGGGTCAACAGATTGGGAATGTGGGTCAGGGGTGATGATTGATAATGGCGGGTCGAGGCAATTTTGAGTGCAGGTTACCCCCCTTAGTAATCGGTTTAATCAAGCCGTTTTTCTAGATATTGACCAATCATTTGTTCTTCTCCTGCACGGGAGATAATGGTTTGTCTCGTGCGATACTGCTGACCCACTAGTTTAATTTCTTCTTCAAATACCGACTGGTTGTATTCAGTGCGTAAGCACAAGGTGTGGGGATTAGGGAGATAATAGTCTGCTGTAACGGGTTTAGAGGTGGCAAAACCGCGATCGCGATATAACAAGTTTCCTAAAACTCCAATCACTGTTTCTCCCTTAGACTGCTTTTTCCCTGTAACAGACTCTTGAGCATCCCAACTCACTACAGAACCGAATGACAGTAGGGTCTCATCTTCCAACTGATGTAACCTAGCCAAATGCCGTAGGGGTTCACTTCCTTGGGGTAAATAGGTAATTTCAATAATACTGGAAATTTCTTGGGGGTCTCCATCCGGTAGCGTATAGTAGCGTCGCTGGGAAGACCAACGCCCTACTGTTTCTCGGAAAAACCGCTCAGTGTCTCGTTCCTGGGTTGTTTGTAGGGCAGTTGGGGCTAAGTTTACTTGGGATATCACTACGGTTGCTCCTTATGCGAGAGTCGGTTGACGCAATTTCAACCCATATTTGGGAACTTGTGTCAAGAATTTTAACTTTTCTTAATGTTATCCTAGGATTAGCGATCGCGCAACCTTGCTGAAACCGTACCTAAGCTGTAGCAGGGTTGTCGAAAGTTGTACCATAGGGGATTAGGACGCAAGAAACTCATATGAATCCATACGATCGCCTAGAATTATTGCTCTTGAGTGGTAAAGGGGGAGTGGGGAAAACAACACTCTCCTGTGGTTTTGCCCGGTATTGGGGTCAGCGGTTTCCCCAAGAGAAAGTGTTGCTGCTCTCAACAGATCCGGCTCACTCCCTAGGGGATGTGTTGCAATGTCCAGTTACCGGCGATCGCCTTTCTCTGCCAGATTTGCCCAATTTAGAAGTGCAAGCTCTCGATGCAGCAGCCTTATTACAAGAATTCAAACAGAGCTACGGTGAAGTCCTACAACTGCTTGTTGAACGAGGAAGTTTTGCAGCGGCCGAAGATTTAACCCCCGTCTGGGATTTAAGTTGGCCGGGACTCGATGAATTAATGGGAATCTTAGAAATTCAGCGCTTGTTGCGGGAGAAAGAAGTAGACCGGGTGGTGGTGGATATGGCTCCTAGTGGTCATGCGCTCAATCTGTTGGGATTAATGGATTTTCTCGATCAGTTTTTAGAAGCACTGGATTTATTCCAGGAAAAACATCGCGCTATCAGCCAAGCATTTACCGGCCGCTATCAAGGGGATCGAGGGGATGAGTTCTTACAAGAGATGAAGTCCGATCTGCAAACGGGACGGGCCTTATTACAAGATCAAGACCGCACCCGTTGCGTAGTCGTGGGAATTGCTGAAGCTATGAGTTTAGAGGAAACTCGGCGCTTTGTGACTTCTCTGCAAAAGTTGCAGATTCCCTTGGGAGGGGTTTGGGTGAATCGGTTGGTCGCGAGATCGGAAGATTTATCACCAGAGGATCGAGACCGCTATGCAGAGCAGCAACAGATTCTACCGCAATTTCAGAAACTTGCAGAAGGTTTACCCCTGTTGGGCATTACTCAGTATGCGAGTCCTCCGTTGGGAGGTGCAGCGTTAGATGGGGTCATTGCTCAGATGTCACCGGTAGAGGTGCAGGATGCAAGGATTACCTCGACTGAAGTGATTTGGCCCGATCGCATCCCACCGGGTTTACCTGATTTTATCGCTCAACAACGCCGTTTGATTATCATTGGTGGGAAAGGAGGAGTGGGTAAAACAACGGTGGGGGCGGCGATCGCCTGGGGAATGGCTCAAACCCATCCTGAAAGCCAAGTGCGGGCAATCTCGATCGATCCGGCTCACTCCTTGGGGGATGCATTTGGACAGCCTTTAGACCACGATCCCCAGGCGATCGATCTCCCCAACCTCACAGCCGCTGAAATCGATTCTCAAGTCCTGCTCAATCAGTTTCGCGAAGCCTATCTGTGGGAACTCGCGGAAATGATCAGTGGCGATTCCCCGACCCAAGAGAATTTACAATTACTCTATGGCCCAGAAGCTTGGCGTAAACTGGTCTCCCTCTCCTTTCCTGGGATTGATGAAATTTTAGCCCTCTTAGCAGTAATGGAACTCCTAGAGAATCAAGAGCAAGACTTAATTATCCTGGATACCGCTCCTACAGGGCATTTACTCAGATTTCTAGAAATGCCAACAGCTTTAGCAGACTGGTTAGCTTGGGTGTTCAAATTATGGATTAAATACCAAGATGTTCTCGGACGTACCGAGTTTATGGGAGAACTCCGTACCCTAAGAAAACGGGTAGTTGCAGCCCAGAAAAAACTCAAGGATGCTCGGCATACTGAGTTTATTGGTGTGGTTCAGAATCAACCAGCGATTTTAGCCGAGCATCATCGATTAAGTCAGTCTTTAAAGGATCTAGAGGTTTGTCAACCTTATGTAGTGTGGAATTATGCTTCTAATTGTCATGACCCGTTGGGTTGTAATAGCGAGCAAACTGTAATTCATCTTCCTCCCTTGCCTCGCTCTGTTCAACCTCTCCTGCGGATCCAAGGAGCTGCGCGGTTACTGTTTGAACCGTTTTCGAGCGAGGACTAGGAAAAAGCTGGGCTGAAGTTCAGGTTTTGATTGGTCTCTAACTGATGATTCGATACGCACTTGAGATTAACCCAAATCTTGTAACCTCCCTCTGAGCAAGTAATGCAGCTTTTGATGTTTTGTTCAGCCATGTCACAGGCATAACTATAGGCTTGTAGGCGATTCTCTTGGCTGTAAGAACGAACATAGGTATACATCTCGTTCTGGTAGGACATAGCGTCCTGAACACCATTGTTCCAGTATTTGAAGGGTTGCACCAATTGCTCTTGGATGATTGATGGTAGACTTACGGACATAATCAACTCCTACAAATTCCTTGCTTGTGTGTTCCTTGATATGAATGATCATAGGATGTGAATGTGAAAAACCTGTGAAACCAAGGCTTCACATCACTCTATAAAGAGTTTACATAAATTTACGCTCTTTAGGAAATCTTTATTTTCTCTGTTTTTTGTATATATGAATACAAAAAAAGCCCGAAATGATTAGGATTCCTGACTGGAAAGTTCACAAATTTAATTGAGGATTAATTTGGCCAATCAAGAGGGCAACCTGTAGTGAATAGGATTTGACTTTCAGATTACCATTGATTGTGCTTTGGGGGATAAGGGGTTTAACCCCTTCTTTTTCGGAGAGTGACAGAAGAGGAAATCCAATCCTTAAAAGCTTGCTACGAATGAGGGTGAAAAAGATGATAGTCACCCTGTAGCTCCGATTTAATTGAAAGTGAGTGTTTACAACAGTCCCTAGGAAATTAAAAGGTGATGTTAACTAACCGTTACGGATGCGATCGCATGAACATGATGTTTCTAACCATCGCTCTCCGAGTTCTTTGATAGAGAGTAGAACTGGTTTGAGTTCTCGGCCTTTTTCCGTAATTGAATATTCAACATGGGGCGGGATTTCAGGGTATACCGTGCGTTTGACTAACCCATGGTGTTCCAATTCTCGCAAACGCAGGGTAAGGGTTTTAGAGCTAATACCGGGTAAGGCATCCAGAAGGGCATGGGTGCGGCGATCGCCTTGGAACAGTTCCCGCAAAATCAACACTGACCATTTAGAACTAATCAAGTCCAGGACAAACTGAATCGGACAGCTTGGTACAAAACAGGCAGACTCTGGGATAGAGACTTCTGTTTCTATGGGGTTCCGTTGATAGTTCATAAGCGAATACTACTAACCTTAATGTTTATTTAAATATGTTTGTATCCCTGACTACATCCTATTTTTTCCCTTTAGGTAACTAAGGATTCAGGGCGTACCTACCTTGTAATTTTAATAGAAAGTAATAGGCTGTGAGAAGAGTGAATCCAAAGCCACTATCACGGGCAATTGCCCAGCAGGAAACGCTAAAGTCTTGGTATATCAAGGTTTCAAGCGATCAATAACTGTTAGTTGATAGTCCAAAATTACAGAAGTTGACACAAATTGAGAGAGAACTTAATCTCTCGTAACTTCTCAGGCAGTATGTGGAAATAAAACTCCATTAAAAAGTATTACTTTACTGTACTGTGCTGCCTAGCTAAGTCGAATTGAATTAAAAATCCATGGAGGATATTGAACCATGACTCAAACCTTAGCCCTAGGAAATGTAACCAGTGAAGCTCAAAAAAATGAAGCTTTCGTTCTTTGGTTTGAACAAGTTGGCATCAGCGACATTCCCTTAGTTGGCGGTAAAAACGCCTCTCTAGGCGAAATGATCCAACAATTGACTCCCAAAGGTGTGGTTGTGCCCAATGGATTTGCTACCACAGCCCATGCTTATCGCTACTTCATTCAATCCGCAGGTTTAGAAAGCAAACTGCGGGAATTATTCTCCGATCTAGATGTCGAAGATCTGAGCAACTTACGGCAACGGGGTAAAAAAGCCCGATCGCTGATCCTCGATACCCCATTCCCAGAAGATCTTGAGCAGGCGATCGCCAAAGCCTATGAAAGAATGTGCCAATGGTATGGCAATCCAGACAACGGTAACCTCAACGAAGTAGACGTAGCAGTGCGATCGAGTGCTACGGCTGAAGATTTGCCCGATGCCAGCTTTGCCGGTCAACAAGAAACCTACCTCAACGTCTATGGTGTAGATGCGGTTCTCAAAGCATGCCATAAATGCTTTGCCTCCATCTTTACCGATCGCGCGATCTCCTATCGGACAGTAAAAGGCTTCGATCACTTTGATGTTGCCCTCTCCGTTGGCGTACAGAAAATGGTACGTTCTGACTTGGCTTCCTCTGGTGTAATGTTCTCCATCGACACCGAAACCGGATTCAAAAACGCAGCTCTAGTTACGGCTGCCTATGGTTTAGGGGAAAACGTCGTTCAAGGAGCCGTCAACCCTGACGAATACTTCGTCTTCAAGCCAACCCTCAAAGACGGCTATCGTCCGATCCTGGAAAAACGCCTGGGTACTAAAGAACTGAAGATGGTCTATGACTTGGGTGGATCGAAACTCACTAAAAACGTTTCCGTTCCCGAATCTGAGCGAGGCAAATACTGCCTGAACCACGATGAAATTCTTCAGTTGGCCAAATGGGCTTGTATTATTGAAGACCACTACTCCGAAGTCCGGGGCACTTACACCCCCATGGATATTGAATGGGCAAAAGATGGGGTGACTGGCGACCTGTTCATCGTGCAAGCGCGTCCCGAAACCGTTCAATCTCAGAAATCTGGCAGTATTCTCAAGAACTACAAACTCAAAGGAACATCCAACATCGCCGTTCGCGGTCGTGCCGTCGGTGAAATGATCGGTCAAGGCAGTGCCAGAGTGATTCTTGATGTTCACCGCATCGACGAGTTCCAAGCCGGTGAAGTCTTGGTGACCAACAAGACTGACCCTGACTGGGAACCGATCATGAAGAGAGCCAGTGCAATTGTCACCAACCAAGGCGGTCGGACTTGTCACGCAGCAATTATTGCACGGGAAATGGGTATTCCAGCGATTGTCGGTTGTGGAGATGCCACCCAACTGCTGACCACCGGTCAAGAAGTCACCGTGTCGTGCTCTGAAGGTGAAGAAGGACGGGTTTATGACGGTCTAGTTCCCTTTGATGTCATTGAAACCCAACTCGACAACCTACCCAAGACCCGCACCCAAATCTTGATGAATGTGGGTAACCCCGAAGAAGCCTTCGGTTTATCCTCCATTCCCTGTGACGGTGTTGGACTAGCCCGGTTAGAGTTTATTATTGCCAACCACATTAAAGCTCATCCCTTGGCCCTGCTGCGGTACAACGAACTCGAAGACGAGTTAGCCAAACGGGAAATCGCCAAACTCACCGCTCTCTACGACAACAAGCCTGATTTCTTCGTAGACAAACTGGCCCATGGTATCGGCATGATTGCGGCTTCCTTCTATCCCAATCCAGTGATTGTACGGATGTCTGACTTCAAGAGTAATGAATATGCCAACCTCTTAGGCGGTCGTCAGTTTGAACCCAAAGAAGAAAACCCGATGATTGGTTGGCGTGGTGCATCCCGCTACTACGACCCCAACTATCGCGAAGCCTATGGTTTAGAGTGTAAAGCGCTCAAACGCGTTCGGGATGAAATGGGCTTAACCAATGTGATTCCGATGATTCCCTTCTGCCGCACACCCGATGAAGGTCGCAAAGTGTTGGCTGAAATGGAAAGCAATGGCTTGAAACGCGGCGAAAATGGTTTGCAAGTTTACGTGATGTGCGAATTGCCCAGTAACGTGATCTATGCTGACGAATTTGCCCAAGTCTTTGATGGCTTCTCGATTGGTTCTAACGATTTAACCCAGTTAACCTTGGGATTAGACCGTGACTCTGCCTTGGTTGCTCACATCTTTGACGAACGGAATGAAGCGGTTCGTCGGATGGTACAAATTGCTATCAAAGCAGCGAAGAAACACAATCGCAAGATTGGTATTTGCGGTCAAGCGCCTAGTGACTATCCAGAGTTCGCCCGCTTCTTGGTTGAACTTGGCATTGATTCCATGAGTTTGAACCCGGATTCTGTTCTCAAGACTATCTTGGATATCAGCAAGATGGAACAGTCGGGAACCATTATGGATGAGGTGTTGGAGGTAGCTCAGGCTAACTAACAACAGGTTTGGATTTTGGATTCACTCTATCTCAGCAATCTAAAATCCACACAAACTGCCCTGGGGAGGAAATAACCCTGGGGCGGTTTTGTTTTGGGATTTACAGGGAATAGGCAATAGGGAATAGGCAATAGGGGAAACCCAGATTACCTATTGCTGATTACCCGTTGAGCAGTTCTGAGGATTTGGCCGGCTAAAATGGCGGCTCCAAAGCCATTATCGATATTGACGACTCCAATGCCTGCGGCACAGGAGTTGAGCATGGTGAGCAGGGGGGCTAACCCGTTAAAGCTGGCTCCATACCCGATACTGGTGGGGACGGCAATGACAGGAGAGCCGACTAAACCGGCGACGACACTGGGGAGAGCGCCTTCCATACCGGCGACGACAATCAGGACATGGGCTTGGTCTAAAACAGCACGATTGCTGAGGAGGCGATGGATACCGGCAACCCCAACATCCCAGAGTCTTTGGACGTGAAAGCCTGAGAGTTCAGCAGTGATGGCAGCTTCTTCAGCGACGGATAAATCGGCGGTTCCGGCAGAGAGAATACCAATTGTTCCGGGGTGACGAATATGGGGAGTGCCGATCGCACAAATCCGAGCTATGGGATAGTAGATCAGATGGGGCAGGCGATCGTCCAATTGATGATAGACATCGGGTTCAATGCGAGTCGCCATGACGATAGGATTGTCCTGACGCATGGTATTCATAATCTGGGCGATTTGATCGGGGGTTTTTCCTGGCCCCCAGATGACCTCTGGAAAACCGGTTCTTAGGGCGCGATGATGGTCAATCCGAGCAAATTCGCTCACCGGTTCAAAATCAAAGTATTTGAGCTTGTTTAGAGCCGATTCTGGGGTAATTTGCCCCCCTGCTACTGCCTCTAAAAGGGCGCGTAAGTCTTCATTAATCATTACTCATTACTCATCAACAATCTGTAGTTCATCGAGATTCCACAATGCCCCACCGAGGGCAGAATACTGAATGGGTTGAATGTGATCGCGCACCGCCGTCATCGAGAGTTGATTCACTAAATAAATATAGGGTAAGTTTTCCTTGATTAATTGTTGAACTTCTCCATAAATTTGCCGACGCTTATTTTCTTCTAATTCTTGCGCCCCTTGGATATACAAATCGGCAATTTTCTGCTCCCAAGGGTCAGGTCTCCATCCTTGAATCGGGGGTTGTCCCGGTTGAGGTTGTTGATTAAAACTATGTAATGAACCATCAAGTGACCAGACATTGGCGCTATTATTGGGTTCAACTCCACCCCCGGCAAAGCCAATAATATGAGCATCCCAATCCAGGGTATTACCGAGTTTATCGACTAAGGTACTAAAGGCGATGGGTTGGAAATCGACTTGAATGCCAATTTTGCTTAAATCTTGCTTAATTTGTACGCCTAATGCTTCCCTAATTTTATTGCCAGCATTAGTCAGAAGGGTGAAGCGAACCAGATTACCACGATCGTCTTCTAATTGTCCTGCCCTGTTATATTGAAAACCGGCTTCTTCTAACAGGGATTGGGCTTGTTCTTGATTAAATTCATAGATTTTTAAGCCCTCTTCCGGGGAGAAATAGTAGGGACTTTGGACGGGAATATTAGAATATTGGGGTTCTCCTAAACCACGATAGATGTTATTCACCATGGTTTGTCGGTCGAGAGCATAGGCAACTGCCTGGCGAAACTTCACGTTATTAAACCATCGGGATTTGACCGGATCGACCAATGGCTTGCCATCGCGACTGGCTTTATTTAAATTAAAGGTGATAAATACAGAACTGAGGGTGGGTTGTCGTCCGTGGATGATAAATTTTCCTCGGTCTTCTTCTTTCTTTAAAAGGGAAAAATATTCTGGCGAAACATCGACTAAATCTAAACTCCCGGAACGAAATTGGAGAAAGCTGGTGTCGGTGGACTCGACAATTTGCCAAATGATGCGATCGATATTGGGGAGGCGATCGCCCCCTTCGTCTTTTTTCCAATAATAGGGATTTCGATTAAAAATGACCCGTTGGGTGGTATTATACCGCTCTACTTGATAGGGGCCATTGACGACAATTTGCTCGACTGGGGTGTCGGTTCCCCAGGTGGAGAGAAAGATGGGATTCCCTTCGGAGTCTTGGTTGTCTATGGTCGGTTTAAGGACATGGGCAGGTAAAATTGGTAAGCCGGTACTGCGTAAAAATGGGGCGAAGGGTTCGGGGATGGTAAATTCAACTCGGCGATCGTCTAATTTTCTCACCGTCGGTAGGGCGCGACTTTCACCGATCATCAGTACAAACCGAGCGGAGGTGGGAATGGCTTCATTGAGATAAACATCGTTGTAGCTAAAGACGACATCATCGGTGGTGAGGGGAGAGCCATCGGACCATTGTAAATTCTCCCGGAGGGTAAAGATGATCCGCTTACCTTGGTTGGAAATTTGCCAAGATTGGGCTAATCCGGGTTCAATTTCTCCAGTTAAACCATTGGTCTCAATCAGTCCTTTGTAGGTGAGTCCAAAAATGTTGGGAGACTCTTGACTGAGGGCGTAGTTAAAGGTTTTGGGATCGCTGAGAATGGCTTGCACCAGTTGGGGTACTTCAGCGGCAGATGTGCGAAACTGGGTAGGGCTACAGGCGGATAAAGCGATCGCCATGACCACCAGTAGCACTCTTATCCATCGACTATATGCGATCGCCATATATCTGTGTCTGTCTTAAGTTGCCTATTGATTGTACAGCACAGCCAAGTTGCTCAAGACCCTCGTTAAAGCATCCTCATAAACAATTAATATTCATGGGCTAAATATTGCCATTCCAGAATAATCACCGCAGGAACCGAGATCTGAGTTTCTCCATTTTCCACGGGTAAAGATAGCTCTAGGGAACCAGAAGCGGAAACGGAATCCAGAATATCGGTTAGCTCGTACTGTCCCACATTGGGGGCAGGGGCTTTATCTGCAAAAACATCGGAGGCACTCAACTGCTGATTCTGGCTATCTTTGAGGTTAAGAGGAGCGGGATGTTGAAAAACCGTTTGCTCGGGAAATCCGACTAAACGTAACTGAACATTAGCCAATCCTCCCACTTTGATCCGCTTAAAGAGAATCACTTGCCAGGTTTTGCCACTCCTATCTCGCAAGCTATGGCGAGATTGATAGAGGGTTTGTCCTGGTGCTTCGAGTTGTTGGCGAATCAGAGCCGATGCGGGTGGGGAAACCAAAAGGGTAGAGGGGAGGAGGAAGAACAGCAGGGCAACGAGAAAAGCAATGACCCTGTATTTTCCTGGGTGAGTTGGACACGATTTCCTTAAATCTCCCCGAGAAAAGGGGACTTTAAGGAGAGAAGGGTGAGTTAGGGCGTTCATTCAGATTCAGAAGCGACAGGATTGGGAATAAAGACAGCGTACATGCCTCGAAGATCTCCTACTTTAAAGTCATAGGCTAAATCTTGGGGATAGTTTTGTTTAACAAATTCTGGCCGTGCTGCTTTTGCGCCATGGCAGCCTAAACAGGTGGCTTCTACATTAATTCGGCGATAGTAGTGCTGTCCTGGTTGACCATTAAGGGTTTCATCTTGCCAGAATCCCATCAGTTTTGGATAGCTATCTAGCAGTTTAAGGGCTGCTTCTGCTTCTGGGGTGTCTGGAGCATGGGCAGGGTTGCGATATTTGACTGCCATTTGTTTCACTTGCCATCCGTTTTCTTGGCTCAGTTGTTTGGCTTTCATACCCACGGGTTTACAGACTTGCTTGAAGGTTTGTGGAGTAATGGCTTCGGTTCTGTCTTTGAGGGTGGAGGCTAACCCAGAGCGCATGGCATCTAAGTTTTCAATTTCTTCGATAGCATGGGAGAGTTGACTAGGATCGGGGTTTGCCAGGGCTGTTTGGGGAGCGCAGAGGCTCAGGACAGTGAGGCACAGGAGCAGAGTGCCCATGGCGAGGAGTTTGATCGGTTTCATGAGTCAGATTAAAAATCATTACTTAACTTTATAGTAATGGATTGCAGTCAGAAAATCCAGGTTTGGAAGCCAGGCAAGAGGGCAAAATCGCCCAAATGTAACTGACTTTAGCCGATCGCCGGAAATTCACTTAATCCCAATTTATGATCGCTGTCCAAAAGGTATAACGTCATTGAGGTTACGATCTGCCCCCGTCCGATCCAATTTCTCGATCGATTGCTTGTCGATAGGCTTCAATTTCCACCTGTAGATCGTCAAACGTGGGGTCATCCTGAAAGCATCCAACTTTGTCTAGCCAAGGATTTCCAGTCTTAGTGGTTAGTGGAATCTCAACTTGAACCACTTCAACTTTATTCGTTAGATAGTCAAATTGTAAATCATGAATCATACTGTTGCTTTTCATCTGGTCCATTGACAAAAGGAGTTAGCAGCTCAAATTGTTATAAATTCTCATGACCCCATTACTAATGTAGCGACACTTTTCTTTTCCAAGACATACTCGCTGTAATCAGCGAGATGATCGAGTCCTAAGCAACTAAGAACGATTTCTAAGGCTAACCATAGGGTGATCCTGGGGATTAAGGTTTTCCATCGTACTTTCATCGGTTGAGTTCCTCGACAGGAAATACAAAAACATACGAGAGGTTAGAGGTTTCGTCTGGATGATTTCGGCTATAGTTCTAGGATGCTCTAGAGATGCCGGTGATGACGGTGAGTACAGAGGGCGATCGCATGTGAGAGATATCCTAGAAAGATGTGATCTCGGTTTTTTCTCTAACCTGATGTTCGTAATATAGGTAGGCGATGGAGAAGGGGGTGAGAAAACCAGGACAGTAATTTAATTGGACGATCGCGCGAACTGTTGGTAAACGCCGATGGTTTGTTGGGCGATCGCCGACCAGCTATAGTGAGTATTAGCGTATTGTGCCGCTGCTGCTCCTCGTTTCAGTCGTTCTTGGCGATCGCTCAGAGCCAGTCGTAAGCTATCCGTTAACGAATTCACATCACAACCACACACCCATCCAGCCGCCGCTTTTTGGATATCTTCCCAGATATAAACGCCTGTGGAGATGACGACAGGGGTTCCGGAGGCGATCGCTTCAGCAACAGCAATGCCAAAATTCTCATAGTAGGACGGCAATACAAACAGATCTGCATCTCGCAACAGCGCCGCTTTCTCCGCTCCCCTGACAAACCCCGGAAACTGGGTACAGGAGGCTAAAGTCGAGGATTGGATCTGCTGTTTAATTTGCTCCACATAGGCGGTATTTTGGGGATTACCACCCGCTAAAACGAACTCAAAGTCAAAATTTTCATTTATCAAGGTTTCCAGGGCAGGAATGAGCAAATCCAAGCCCTTTTTCGGGTCAATTCTCGACATATAGAGAATTAAGGGTTTATCGGCAGGGATATTCAGGTTTTCTCTAGCCATACCTGGTTCTGGCAATTCGGGCAGTTGCACGCCTAAAGGTACAATTACGCCTGGGGTATCAGTGCCAAAGCGATCGGAAATTTTCGCTTCAATGCTGCTGGTAAAATGAATGGCTGCGGCTCCTTTAATATTGCCCTTTTCCCACAGAGCCGTATAGATGCGTTTCAGTTGCCGTTTTTTGCGTAAGTCCGCCGGATCTAACGTTCCCAAAGGACGCATAATATACGGGAGTCTTTTCTGTCTGGCGATCGTTGCAGCAGCCGAACTGACCGGAGAAAATAGGGCATGAATATGGGCAATCTCGTATTCTGAGGCATGTTCGGACAGCCATTGTAATAAATCTAGGGAAAATTTGTAGCGTCGGAATGGGGAGCAGCGAAAGTAGCGAATCTGATAGCCATTTTCCTCCACAGGGCGGTCTAGGGGCACATCTAACGGCGCTTCACCCGTATCACCATTAGAATCTGTAGTTAAGATAGTCACTTCCATACCAGGCTTATTACTTAAGGCGGCAGACAACCCTTTGACCATCTGACTCGGACCACCATAGACGAGAGAAATGGAAGGAACAATTTGTAAAACGCGCATTATGGTTACAGCGCTTTGCGCTAGGGAATAGGGAATGGGGCAAGATCTACGTTTCGGGAAATCAATTGAAAATACAAGAACTAAACGTGAATGAATCTACAGCAACTGTTCATAAAAAGAGCATTGTTCTTTAGCCAAAGCCGTATTGGTATAGTGAAGCATCGCCCGTTCATAACCTTTTTGCGCCAAATCTTGTCTGAATTCTTGATTTTCCATTACTTGACGCAAACTGTTTCGCAAACCATCCACATTCCCTTCTGGAAATACCAATCCCGCTTCATCAATCACATGGGGAATTTCTCCAGAATCAGAACCAATGACCGGCACTTTACAAGACATCGCTTCAATGAGAACATGGCCAAATTGTTCTTTCCAACCGGCTGCGGTTAGTGTCTTAAATTTATAGGTGGTCTCAGACGGTAAAACCAGGACATCCATTAAATTAATATAGCGATAAACCTGGTCATGGGGAACACTGTCCACACAAATCAACCGGTCTCGCAATCCAACTTCTGAAGCCTTGTTTAAAAGATCTTGCTTCAAGTCACCTCGACCGAGCAACAGCCATTTCCACGGATAATCTGTAATTTTTTTCAAGGCATTGAATAAAGTCAAAAGTCCTTTTTCTTCGACAAATCGCCCCACAAAACCCACGACAAATTCATCAGGCTTAATGCCCAAAGATATTCTCAATTCCGGTTGCTCTTGGGGCGAAAATAACTGCTCATCTACTCCCAGTTGAGGCATCACTTTGATGGGACCATCATAGCCATGATCGCGCAGTACATCTGCTCCGTCTTGGTTGCCTGATATAATACCATGGGAATGTTTAAGATTAAATCCCTCTAACACAGAAATGGGGAATTTGACTTCATAGGGTAAATTCCACCAAGTAAAGAATACATTTTTGGCGTTCAAGTTGAGTTGCTTATTGAGGGTAATTAATTCCGCGTGGCTAAACGCTTTTGCTCCTTGCTCAGTCTGCAAAATATGGGGTTTGAAGCTTTTGAGCAATTGCACTAAATCCAGCCCAAAAGTCAATAATCCTTGGTTGTTTTGACTAAAGTTGGATAGGGGGACAACTCGAAAATTTCCCTCATCAACGGGTTGGGTTTCAATAATTTTGTTTTGCACGCCTCCCGGTCGCCATCGCTTGGGGACAACCACGGTTACTTCTATGCTTGGATCGAGTTGGGCTAATTTTCTTAATTTCTCTCGATTGAGATCGACAATGTAGGTGTGGCTGGCGATTAAAATTTTCATGATTGTTTAGACTCTAATAACACCATTAAACCGATTCAGAAGCTTGCCATTGTTCATCTTGTTGGCTATAGGTTTGCCCTGTTTTCCATACTGTTTTGAGCCGAGTCTGCCAAGCACTTAAGTAACCCATGGTGTAGAACCCTGCACGACTAACAATTTTGATGGGGGAGCCACTTTTATTGCAGGGAGGATGACCTAAAACGTGACAGTCAAATAACTTGCTAAAGAATCGGACTTGTTGACCTACAGTCAAATTCTTGAGTCCCATAAGAAAGTGGTTATGGTAGAAGGTAATCTGATATTCTAGCGATCGCGTGGAAATATCGTGACATCCTCCGGTTTCTTCCCCCAAATGCACCAAATTGGCTTCCGGATCGTACCAGATTTTGTATCCCGTCTGGCGCAAGCGCAGGCAAAAATCGGACTCTTCCCGTACGGCACTGCCGCGAAATCTCTCGTCAAATTCCAAGCCATGTTTGCTAAAAATATCACGGCGGAAGGACATATTACATCCCCGTGCAGAAATGACTTCCTGGGCTTTGGTCGTATGGACTAAATCAATGTGATACCAAGCAATTCCAGGGTCAAAAGCTTGCGGCGGTAACTCTTCAATAGTATAACTATTCTTGGACTCGCCCAACTTCATGCGGTCAAAAACACGACCAGCTACTGCCCCAATTTCTGGGCGATCGTAATTGCGAGCATGGGCCATCAAATAGCCTTCTGGTAACACCACATCATCATCAATAAACAGCACCACATCTCCGCTAGAGCGCCGTACTGCATAATTTCGCGCTCCTGGTAAACTCGCCCAATTGACCCGAAACAGCTTAATTTTGCCTGAATTAGCCATCTCATCCAAGAAGGCTTGAATTTCCGGCTTATGCTCGGCTGTTTGATCGACTACTAAAACCTCAAAATTGGGATAATCCTGCTTCAGGACATCCTGGATACTATCGAGTAGAGGTTCCTCTCTCCCATAGGTAGGAATAATCACAGATACAAAAGGTAAATTCATTGTTGATTTGGCGATCGCTTAGGGATGATAGTTCTATTTCTTCTTTTTACTCGATTTACGCCCATTTTTGCCAGATTTAGCCGGTTTAGATTTAGATTTCTTGCGTTTTTTCGGATCGGCTTGTGCTTCCAGAAGCGCTTGTAGTTCTTCCTGTTTCTTTTGTTCTTCTTTATCAATATCAGGTAACTTTAAGGTAATACCAGCAAATAACCAGTAGTAGACACATACCGGATCAGTATCTAATGGATACCAGTAAGTTTGGTAACTGATAATTAGAATAAATACCCAAAAACAAGCGCCAAAATTGCGTAAGCTTTTATCTTTGACCGAACGATAAGCTTTAAACGTTTCCCAAGTCAGAGCAGTAACGAGCAGTAAAAATAAGGCAAGCCCTGGTTTTCCTAATTCAAAAAGGATTTTGGGGAACCAAGTTTCCACTAAAAAAGTTTTCCCAAATATTCTAGCAGAATTAGTTGCCCGTCCTAATCCATTGCCAAAGAAACCGGCTCTCTTAGCAGAACTCTCTGCTTGTTCAGCAATAAAATCTGCTGGATTAGAGGCACCCACTCGACCGACTAAACTATCCCATCTTTCTTGTACAACATCGGGGAAAGCTATAGCCGCACCTCCCAAGAGTAAGGTTAATCCAACTGCAATCGGAATGAACCGTTTTAGGTTAGCAACTTGACCGGTAAGCACCAGTAAAATGACGGTTACCACAGGGACAAGCATTGTCGCAATTCGTTGTCCTGAAATCACAGAACAAACAAAGTTTAATCCCATTCCAGCAAATCCTGCCATTTGCCATAGAGGAGACGGATCGCAAAAAGCAGTTGCAAAGGTAAAGAAGGCGCTACAAATCATATACCAACCCCAGTGCCAAGGGGAAGGTAAGGTACTGGGGAGACGGATCTGACCAACCTGGGGACTGTAAGTTAAAGATCCTCCAACTAGGCATCTGGCTTCAATACTTGCTTTGAATAAATCCTCTCCTGTTGCATTACGGGTGCCTTGACATGCACCAGATAAGAGCGATCGATATTGCATTACACATAATACACAGGTGATCAGGGCTAAAATAGTCGTTATCCGGGTAATCCAAAGCAATTCTTTTTTCCCCCGAATCATATAAAATCCACAACTGATTAAGGGGATGTATCCCATGAATACTTTTAAGCCTAAAAGCCCTAATAAGATCGGTTTATCTCCTCCGTAAGTTTTTCCAGTTGTATTAATAGCTAGGATGACAAAGATACAATAAGCTAATAGGGCAAATATGAAGGGAATTAGGGGTTTAGGTACAAGGAATGGCAAACGATATCGTTGGCAGTATTGATAGATGCCCATTAATCCAGGAATGTAAAACGCATCTTTGGCTAACTGGAGGAGTGCATTTCCTCCTCCCACTCCATAAACAATAGTGCCGCTAAAGGGCATATAGATATAGAAAGCCCATAGAGCTTGAATGGGATAATTCAAGGAAAATATAAGAACACCAATCCCAAATAATCCGGCTACGAAAAATGAAGGTTCGCCCATAACTGCGAACCCAATTAAGCCGAAAACCGAGCCAATTCCGATCGCCTGACCTAGGACTCCATTGAACTTTTTGCGCGCATTGGCAGCTTCACGTTTTTTGGCGGCTAGTTCTTCTTTCGTCGGAGGGGGTTTGACCAGGGTGGCTAGATTCGGTGCTTTTCCTTTGGATTTGAGTTTACTTTTGGCCATGGGGGAAGCGGGAACTGCTCTGAAGTTATTCTTTCTGGGAGATCAATACAATGGCACCTTTGCCTAAGATAGCTTAGAGATTGCGTCCTTTGCCTAGCAATGACAGAATACCTATAGGCTGTTTTTTATTGACTATTATATGTTACTCAAGTCTACGACCCGCCATATCCGCATTTTTACGGCTGTTATTGAAAAGGGAGAACTTAATCCATCTGACAATATGCTGACTCTGGATGTTGACCCAGATAATGAATTAAATTGGACGGATTCGTCCCTAAAAGCGGTCTATGGTAAGTTTGAGGAGTTGGTTACAGCCTATGAAGGACAGGATTTAACCGAGTATAATCTGCGTCGGATTGGGTCGGATTTGGAGCATTTTGTCCGATCGCTCCTCCAAAAAGGGGAACTCAGCTATAACCTGGAAAGCCGGGCAGTGAACTACAGTATGGGCTTACCTCAAGTCGCCGTCGATCAACCCTAATTCCAATTCCCGTTAAAGACGATCAAATGGATTCGGGGGTTGGGGTTGGGGGCGATCCTCCCCCGCCAACTCTGAGGGAGGACGTTCGTTGCTCCAGCCCCACCAGGCTTGTCCGCATTCACATAAATAAAATTCTTGCCATTTACGGCGATTGCCTTCTGTGTAAACGGGCGATCGCCGATTTAACCACACCCGTTCAGCTTGCCTCGAAGTCGCCGCACAGCGAGGACAACAGAACTTGAATGCATGGGTAGCTTGTTCTGTCCAAGCCGGTGGATGAATATCAAACGCTTCCATAAACCTTACAATTCTCCCTAAACCAACGGAGTGCTTATACCCTAAGCTTAAACCCATGAACACCAATTTTTCATCCATGATGGCTATCCTAGACTTGACATCGGTGTAATTCCGGAGTCTGATAATAATCAACGTGGTGTGACATCACCGGATTGGCTGGCTACTGTGAGGAAGCACTCTGCCCATGAATCCCATCTTAAACCTAATTTCTGCCCTCGGAATAGTTATCTTATGTCTGATTGCTTGGGTTGGTTCCGAAGACCGCAAAGTGGTTCCCTGGCGAACGATCGCCGTTGGCATTACTCTACAAATGACGATCGGACTCTTAGTCTTTGTTCTCCCCACGCGCGATCTGATTGCCCAACTCAATAATCTGCTCAATGCCCTTTTAGATGCTTCAGAAGCAGGTGCTCGCTTCCTATTTGGTGGCGATACTTCTGCTTTTGTCCCCAATCCTAACCGAGTGCTTGGCCCGGGGCCGGCAGGACGGTGGATTATGCGTGCAGTCAGTCAACCCTATGTGGCGATCCCTGGTGATAAACTCGGCTCAGATAATCTCAATCCTGGTTATATCTTTGCCTTTCGCTCCCTGCCCCAAGTGGTTTTCTTTTCGGCATTAGTCGCCCTATTATATCGATTGAATATTATTCAACCGATTGTGAAGATTTTTGCCCAACTGTTCCAGAAAACGATGAAAATTAGTGGGGCGGAATCTTTATCCGGAGCAGCCAATATTTTTGTCGGCATTGAATCGGCGATCGCCGTTAAACCCTTCCTGGCAAAAATGACGCGCAGCGAAATCTGTGCCATTCTCACCAGTTGTTTTGGTTCGATTGCTTCCTCTGTTCTTGGACTCTATGCTGGTTTTTTACGCCCCGTCTTTCCCTCTATTGCCGGTCATTTGGTCTCCGCTTCAATTATGACCATTCCCGCTTGTTTCGTGATTTCAAAAATCTTGGTTCCGGAAACTGGAGTGCCTGAAACTCTGGGCAAAATTCCCGAAGAGCCAGAGCAAGACCCCGAAAAACGACCGAATCCCATGGATAGCCTGATTATGGGAGCCTTAGATGGGGTGAAAATGGCCGTTGGTATTGCGGCTGTAATTATCGCCATTTTGGGTTTAGTGGCGTTAATTAATATGGGCTTTGATAGCCTATCCGGATTACCTGCACCAGTCGGTACGGTGTTTCAAGTGGTTACGCTGCAAAATATCATGGGATTTTTGTTTTTCCCCCTAACTATTCTGACGGGGGTATCTCTGGATATTAATGAAATTTGGCAAGCTTCGGTGATTATCGGTCGTCGGGTGTTTGAAACCAATGTGCCGCCCTACATTAGTCTCGCTAATCTGAGTCGTGCAGGAGCCATTAGCGATCGCGCCATGCTCATCGTTAGCTATGTTCTCTGTGGGTTTACTCACTTTGCCTCCTATGGTATTTTCGTTGGCGGACTCTCTTCCCTGATTCCCGAACGGCGATCGGAAGTTTCCTCCCTCGGCTTCAAAGCCCTCTGGGCCGCTACTCTCGCCACCTTAATGACCGGTTGTATTGCTGGACTCTTTGACTTGGGTAACCCGGCTACATTAGGACGATAATCGCTAAATTCCCCCTTCCTCCATTTCCCTAGTTTCTACCCATGCTCAAACTCAAACTCCATCGACTCTGGTTCATTAGTTTAATCGTTGTGACTGCCCTAGGATTAATCTTAGGTAACCCTCACTGGTCTGCATCTAACACACCAGTTGCCCTAGAGCAACCCGCGATCGCCCAAGTCCCCAGTCCTCCAACCCCAGAAACCTTACCGGAACCGCCTCCTTTACCTTCTCCGGACGCTTCTCCATCCCCTCAAGCTTCTCCGAGTCCAGACACTCCGTCAGCTCCCACCCCCCTCGCCTCCCCTTCTCCCTTACCTCCCCCTCCTGCTCCTCCGAGTCCAGAACCGACTCCAGCCATTCAAGAGCCAACTGCATCCCCGTTAGAGGTGGGTGGGACGTATGAAGATCCCAATGGCTTTTATCAAATCGCGATCGTTCAAGACTATAAGGTGAGTTCCACCGGTAAAGATCCTCTGTTTGAATCCCCAGATGGACAAATGGCTTATACCGTTGTGCGTTTACCTCGACTGACCAAACAACGACTCACCAATGGCATTTTGGCCCAAATTGCGGTTGAAGAATTGCAAGGCGGTGAGGGTTTTCTAGCTCAAAGCTATATCCCCCTAGGTGAAGGCATCGTACAAGTGCCTTGGACAGGAAGCTTAACCCAAGGACGCAATAGCCAACCGATGAGTGGGACACTGATTTCGACTCAACAGGAACAGGATGTCTATTTGGTTTTAATTGCAGCGACAGAAACAGGAGCCGAGCAAGTGCCGAATCTGCTGGCAACTTTGGTTGATGGTTTGGAGGTTACCCCACAATAATGTATCGCGATCGCGACCCCGAACTGTCTCGACTCATGGAACTGATGCCCGCTTCTGGGCGCATGTTTGTGCAATTGATTGGTAAACCGGAACAACCCCAGGTGATTGATGCACCGTTCCCTTTGCCCTGGAAGCGATCGCGGCCGATTTATATCAATTTTGACCTTTTGCGCCAGTTACCACTGCCAGAGCAAGATTTAGCTGTCTTACAAGCCGTTTGTTGGGTTTGCCAGGTAGAATGGTTTAAGCCTAATCTCTATCAAGGATTAGTGGCAGTAGGATTCCTGGGAACAATGATAGAACTGATGCAAGCTGATGCCGTAGGAATGGTCGCCGGAGGAGGACTAACAGCTATGGCAGTGATGCAAATCCGACGCAAAAACCGCCAACGGGATGTGATGATTGAAGGCGATAAAGCAGCTATTCGGGTAGCCAGTCGGCGCGGATATACGGAACTCGAAGCCACTGAATCCTTGTTAAAGGCGATTGAGCATATCGCTCAAATTGAAGGGAGAAATGGTTTATCTGTAGTGGAGCTACTGCGATGCCAAAATTTGCGGGTGATGTTAAATTAGGGAATAGGATGGAACCCTCTGTCCGTTTTTCTCTACTCTGCAATGGGAAAAACTCATTGAGTCAAATTGTCCTGTTCCCTAGAGTAAATACCCAAAATAAAGAAGGTTATGGATTAGAACATCAAGGGAAATGCTCATCTCTACCCTCCCTTATTGCTCGTCAATAGAATCTTCTTGCAACTGAACATCCAAGTTTCCAGGAAGCTCTAGATCCTCTTCTTCTGAAGCAAACGCTTTCAATTCTTCAATTTCAGATTCTTCCGTAATCCCTAACTCAGCCCTTCTTTGTTGATCGATAGGACGATTAAGAACGCACCCCGAATTATCTGGACTAATCGAGCAACCATTAGGGTCAAAGTCCACTTTAACTAATTCAACTGTTGTAGAAACCATAATCAGTCCTAAGGTTAGACTAGCAGCAGAAATAGAGATTTTTTCGTAGATGCTTTCCATCGTGTTTTTGGTTCCCTTGATGCATGAGACAGCTATATAGAAAGCTTAGTGGTAAATTTAGGGAATGTCTGTCAAGCTTTGATGAAGTTTGACCGTATTTTTATGAAGATTTCATGAAGAAGCGCTGAAACAACGCAATTTCGTTTTGTCAGGCACGGGGAATCTACTGAATCGAACCATGAAACCCACATTTAAGACGACACAATGTAGTACAAAAGTCGTTCTCAACGTTCCTTATACGTGAGATTTTATAATAACTCTTTTATTCGATAATATAATCAAATCCATCTAGGCCAATCCTAGCCATAATTTGCGATCGCTGTTGTTGAAGGATCTGTTTAAATGCTTCTTCCCCTAAGTTTCCCTTTAGGATGGCGACTAAATTCGCTACTTGCCGTTTCTCTATCGCATTTTTTTGCTCTAATAAATACAGTCCTAAACAAGCGTGAAATACAGCTAAGGAAAGTTGACCGAGTTGATAGTTGACTTCACCAAGATTGGCATGGCTTAAGCCTTCCAATTCCAAATTTCCTAATTGAATGGATAGGGCTAGACTTTTTTCTAAATAGGATTGGGCATTATTGCTCCGATCTAAGATTAAATGAGCAATTCCCATGCCCAAATAACAAAAGACTGCTGAGATCAAATCTTGATGCTTTTCTAATAACTTGATTCCGCGTTGAAGCCTTTCGATACAAGCTTCTATGTTGGAGATAGAAACATGTTCTTGTTGTTGAGCTTGACGGACTTCTGCATAGCCTAAATTGGCGATCGCATTAATTTCCCCCAATGGATCGCCCATCTGACGAGCAAACAAGAGTGCCCGTTGTCCGAAATCGATCGCCTCCGGAAATTTCCCTAGACTGAGCTGCAAGCGACTCAAATGGTTCAAATTTGCCACTTCACAGTTGCGATCGGACTCTTGACGGGCTAAATCGAGGGCTTCTTCATGTAAAATGAGGGCGCGATCGCGATCGCCCATCCACTGTTGCGAATAGCCCAATACCGTCAGGATACGTGCCTTTTCTTGCTTTTTCTCAATCGTTCTCAGGGGGCGATCGAGATAGGCAATGGTTTCCCGAAACGTTTTACCCGTAAAGGAGGCAAAGACACCGCCATAGATGGGAAAATTATCTCGTTGAGCAAAAGAGCGTAAAATTTGCAGCCCAATTTGAAAACAAGCATCCGCAAGGCGATCGCGATCGGAGGCTGAAAGCTGCTCGGCTTGACGAAATCCATGGCTTAACTCGCACCAGATAATCGCAAACGCGATCAAGGTTGAGGCGGCTGCATCATTGCCCGCTTTAATATTGTAGGGTTGTTTGTCAAACCAGCCCACTAAACCCTCTTGGATACCTCGCAATAAGAGTATGAGTTCAACCCAAGCACTTAAATCTAACCGGGTTTGTTGTTGAGCCGCAGATGCAGCCGATTGATTATTGGACTGTTCGGTGAAGAACAATTTAGACAATGGACTGCTCACTTGTTTTGCCCAATAACCCCAAGGATTATTCGCCCCTACTTTGGACGCAAATCCCAATTGACGCTGCTCGTACAACCATCCCATCAAGTCCAGAGAACTATAAGCTAACAATCCTTGTTTCAATCCTGTTGCCAGAGTGTGAAGTTCGGCAACCGTCTTGTCATCAGATTCTTGAACTTGTTCTAACTCTTTTGCCAGGGATGCAATCTCCTTACTGCTGAAGGCATTCGTTTGGTTGGGATCGAGAATTTGCAGGAGAACAGATAAGCGATCGCCCTCATCTGCATTGATTAATTGGGTGACAGCATCGCTACAAGCATTTTCCGTCCTTTGAGTCTCTTGATATCGATTCCATGCTTCTTCCAAAGTGCGAAGCGCCCTCAGTTGACGCTGGGCTTTTGCTTGCTTTAACTCATCCTGTTCAGCCTCCACTTTATTTTGAGTCAGCGTTATTTTTTCGATTAAACATCGTTCAAAAATCTCCCCCGTACCCCGTGCCAATCCTAGCTGTGCGACCAATTGCCGATAAACATATTCTTTAGATACAATCTTTCCTTTGAGGGTATCGGTAACGATTTTCTCGATAAACGCTGAGTAGCGATCGCTTAAAGATAAGGTTTCTGGATCTTCTGATGGCATTTCTTCTTTAGGTTCTTGATGATGTTCTGAATTATAGCCAGTTCAATGAAAGAGTGGAATCTGGTTTTCCCTATTCCTTATTCCCTGATAAACCTAAATCGACTGCTATTCGGTGGGCACAAGCAAATCCAGAAAAGGCGACTGCATTCAAGCCTTGTCCAGGAAAAGTGCTATCCCCGACACAATATAATCCTGGAATACTTGTCCGATTAAAAGGCATTCCTAACAATCCTAATAACTTACGTTTGGGAATGGGGCCATAGGTTCCATCTTGGCGGTTTAAGAAGCGGCGATGGGTGCGCGGCGTACCGACTTCTTCATAGTCTAATCCCGCTTCTAATCCAGGGAAAATAGTCTCTAATCGCTCAATGATTTGATCGGCAATTTCTTCTTTTTGGGCTTCATATTTTTTCGGCGTTAGTCCTTGCCATTGGTCAATCCAACTGGGGGTAAAGGTGTGGATAATATGATGACCGGGAGGGGCTAAATCGGGATCGAGTAAGGTCGGAATGGAGACAAAAATTGTCCCGTGGGAGGTTTCCATTTTATCCCAATCTTCAAGCAAAATATGGTGGCATTCTGTTCCTTCTGGTAAGACGGAAGCTTTTACTCCTAAATGTAAACTGACGAAACTGGGGGATTTTTGGTAGCGTTCTTGCCAGCTTTGTTCGGCTGGAGGTAGGGTTTCGGAAGGTAATAAGGATTCAAAGGTGTTCCACCGGGTAGCATTGGAAACAACACGGCGAGCAGTATAGCGTTTGCCATTGACTAATTCTACCCCGATGGCTTTGTTGTTCTTGAGGAGAATTTGTTTCACTCTGGATTTATAGAGGATTTGACTGCCTTTTTTTTCCAGTCCTTCAGCGAGTTTTTCCGCAATTTGTCCGACTCCACCTTTGGGATAGTTAATGCCTCCATAATGGCGGTCAGAAAAGACCATCCCGGCGTTGATCATGGGGGTGAGTTGGGCAGGGACAACGGACCAACAATAGCATTCAATATCGATGAATTTGAGCAGTTGTGGATCGCGGATATAGCGACGGGCAATATCTCCCACGTTTTGTGGGAGATATTTCACTAAACCTAAACAAGCCAAGGGATGCTGGAAAAATACCCGCATTAAATATCTAGGTTCCTCTAAGGAGAGGAGTTCCATGGCGTTGAGGCAGTTAAACACGCGCCAACATTCATCATAGAATTTACGGATGCCTTGGCGTTCGTGGGGGAAGCGATCACCCAATTCTTGTATAAACGCCTCGTACTCCCGATGGACTTTTAGCTCTAACCCTCCTGGCAAATGATAATGGATTTGTACGGGATCGGGATAAGTATCTAAACTCATATCCACTGCATCCAAGGCACGGGTGAGTAAATTGGTCGTTCCCTGTTTACCGAAGCCAAAAATCATTGAGGCTCCGACATCAAACCGATAACCATTGCGCTCAAAATAGCCCGCACTTCCCCCTGGAATTAAATAACTTTCCAATACTAAAACGCGAGCGCCTTTAGCAGCGAGTTGGGTCGCGGTGACCAGTCCACCAATACCGGAACCAATCACAATCACATCACAATCGGGGGAAAAAGACTCAACAGACATGACTATAGGAAGGGAAATAAATATTTAGAAGTCCAACATTTAATTGTAAACTATTGTTTGGTTTATCCTCACACACCCATGACTTTTCAACTGCACGTTCATGTCCCCCCCCATCCCCTGATTCAACATTGGTTGGCTGTTGCTCGCGATCGCCAAACCCCTAGCGCCCTATTCCGTACTGCCATGACCGAACTGGGACGCTGGCTTACCTACGAAGCAGTGCGAGACTGGTTACCCACCTTCCAAACCACCATCGAAACCCCCCTAGCTCCCTGTGCAGCGACTCTGGTTAACCCAGAAATTCCTGTGGCTGTCGTTCCTATCCTCCGGGCAGGTTTGGCTCTGCTGGAAGGCTCCCAAGCCCTGCTCCCTTTAGCGAAAGTTTACCATCTGGGTCTGGCTCGCAATGAAGAAACCCTAGAAGCAAGCTGTTACCTGAATAAACTGCCCCCAGAGTTTGCTCCGGAAACTCGGATCTTAATTCCAGAACCGATGCTTGCAACAGGAGGCAGCATTACCTTGGCCTTACAAGAACTCACCCAACGAGGTATTAATCCGGCATTTGTCCGTATTGTCTCCGTGGTTGCTGCCTCTCCAGCCCTGCAAAAGCTGAATGAAGAGTATCCGGCTCTTAAGGTGTATACCGCCTGTATTGACCCTGAATTGAATCAGCAAGGATTTATTGTTCCGGGATTAGGGGATGCGGGAGATCGCACCTTTGGAACCTAACTTAAAGGCGTACTACTGTAAAATCGCTCATTCATCCCCCATAACCGTTAACCTAGAAATAAAGCTTCACCTCACCCGATCCTATGACTCAATCTAATAACAACTTTGCCAGCGGATTTCTCCTCGGCTCCATTGTCGGGAGTGTTTTAGGCGGTATCTTAGGGGCAACCCTAGCCAATCGTCGGAATGAAAACCTAGAATCTGAAGAAATCTTAAATGGTAATAGCCAAAATCAGTTCCAAAACCCCAATCTTGATTTTAGAGCCGATGCCGAGATTGAAGCGGCTCGTCGCCGCCTAGAAACCAAAATCGCCCAACTCAATGAAACCATTGATGATGTGCGTGACCAACTGGGAACCATGAATAAGGTCCCATCTGACCCGGAAACCAATGGGTAATCGGGAATGGGGAATGGGGAATTAGGGCATCTCTGCGTCCCCCCATCTTCCCCGTCTCCCCATCCCCGCGTCTGCATGTCGAACTGTTCTCATCTCCCCATCCCAACCGGTTCGGGAATTGCTCTGCCACTTCTGGGAAGCGATCCGGTACATTAGAAAACAAGTGATCCTGCAAATCTTTAGAGGAATAACATCCCCATGTACTTGCTTGCCAGCACCCTAGCGACATTTTGTAACATTTACTTTGTCCTGCTGATTATTCGAGTTTTATTGAGTTGGTTTCCCAGTATCAACTGGTTTGACCCCCCATTTTCTCTGTTGAGTCAGCTTACCGATCCCTATCTGAATATTTTCCGGTCGATCATTCCGCCTCTGGGGGGATTGGACTTTTCCCCCATTTTGGCGATCTTCTTGCTCCAGTTTTTAGCCAATGTGTTTAACACCCTTGAGGTATCTTTTGCACAAGGTTCATTGGGCTTCTAGCGCCGAACTCGACCCCCAAACCCCGCAGCCTTGAATTGCTCTAGGATTAGGGGAGTCGGTTGATCGGCGGCCACTGAGATTCTCAGTTCAAAGTCACTGACTCCCGGTGGCACTTCTTCAATTAACCCCAAACGAGTCCGATTTTGCATGACAGGGTTGCGGTTGGCATCGTAGACGCGACCAAAAATATCGGCATCATAAACCGTTTTTCCGGTTGGATTCGTTGCTTTTCCATGGATGAGAAAGCAGTTGGCCTTTTGAGAGAAACCTCCACTGGTGACGGTTCCTTCACCAATTTCTGGAGGGCAAGTTTCGTAAGAGAGGTCAGAGAGTTTAATTTGAGTGAGTGCCAAGGCATCAGGGGCGATGCTCCAAGAGGTAAGGATAAGAAGCAGCGCCACTAGAGCGAGTTGCACAGAACGAAGTAGAGAAGGCGATCGCATAAGTGATTACATCATAGACTTTATCTGATCGATTATTTAGCTTACCCTGGATTGAGCATCAAGCCCAAGGTTAGCCTTAGCCTTGGATTAGAGTTTCAATGGGCCATTTTGGCTAAGGGTGTATTGATATTGGCTGAATAATCGGAGATCTATGGGGGAATAACAAGGATGATGGGGGAAATGAAACCAATCCATACAAAAATCAAAGAAGCTCAATTCCGTTTCTTGATGGAAACTACAACGGATGGGGTTTGGATCTGGGAGGTGGAAGCTGACCAGGTGGTATGGAACGAAAAAATGTATACTCTGATTGGTCTTCCCCCTCAAGGAATTGAAGCCAATTTGGAGAGGGTTCAATCTCTGATTCATCCAGAGGATCTAAAGAAGTATCAAGAAATGATTGATGCAGCTCTAGAAACTGGCAATAGCTATGAACTAGAGTTTCGTATCCGTCGTAGTGATGGTCAATATATTTGGGTACTCGATCGCGCAACCGTATTGAAAGATAATGATAATCGTCCTTATCGGATGATGGGAACGATCGCAGATATTAGCGATCGCAAATATAATGAACTGTGGTTAAATGGGCAAAAACAGATTCTAGAGGCGATCGCCAAAAATGCTCCTCTTCAAGAAACCCTCAGCTTACTCATTCATACTTTAGAAAGTCAAGCCTCAGAACTGTTCGGATCGATCCTATTGACCGATCTACCAAACAACTGCTTAAGGTTAGGGGCAGCTCCTCACTTACACCCGGATTATAACCAAGCAGTTGATGGCGTACCTATTAGTGAAGGTACTGGATCTTGCGGTACAGCCGCCTATCGAAAGGAACCTGTGATCGTAGAAAATATTGCAACCGATCCCCTCTGGAAAAACTATAAAGATTTAGCCCTATCCTATGGCTTACAAGCTGCTTGGTCAGTTCCTGTATTATCGTTACAAGATCAAGTGCTGGGCACATTTTGTTTTTATGCTCAATCCCCCAGTCTCCCCAAAGAGAAACATCACAAACGGATGGAGTCTGCCACCCGGTTAGCAGCAATTGCTATTGAACGATGTCAAAGTGAAGCGGCTTTAAGGGAAAACGAGCAACGATTTCGTTGCTTATTTGAAGAAGTGCCTTTAATTCCAGTACAGGGATACGATCCAGACCTGAATATCTTTTTCTGGAACAAGGCAAGTGAAAATTTATATGGATATTCTCCTCAAGAGGCGATCGGAAAAAATCTAGAAGAGCTAATTCTTACCCCGGAAACAGCCGATTATCTACGCCAAGGGTATCATAACTGGATTACCCAAGGAATTCCCATGGCTCCAGGAGAATTAATTGTCAAAAATCATAAGCAAGAATCGATCCGTATTTTCTCTAGCTATGTCCTCCTTTACAATGCCAAAGGAAAACCAGAATTATACTGTGTTGATTTAGATTTAACTGAACGCTACCAGCAAGCCGAAAAACTTTCTGAATTGAGTACCCGGCTTAAATATCTCCACCGTCTGAGTACCGGTAATTATCAAGATTTTGAGGAACTGTTTGCGGCTTACTTACAGGCTGGATGTCAACTATTTCGATTGACAACGGGATTTATTGCCAATCTCAATCAAGAGATTATTTGCTTAGAATTTGTGCAAAGTGATTTGCCACTAAAACCGGGAATGTGTTTTAAGGTATCCGATACATATTGTTCGGAAGTGGTCGATCATCAGGAGACCATTAGTTTTGGGAAAATTGAAGACTATCCAAAACTGAAAGAATATTTTCCCTATAAAACGTTCAAGCTAGAATCTTATCTAGGAACTCCAATCATTGTGGAAGATAAAATTTATGGAGTACTGAGTTTTCTCTCTCCTGAAGTCCGTACCCAACCCTTTACCGAAGCCGATCGCGAGATGATTGAGTTAATGGCTAAGGATATTTCTCGCTTTATTACAGACCATCACCAGGAACTGAAACGCCAAGAAGCAGAATTAGCCCTGCGCGAGAGTGAGTTAAAATATCGCAGTATTTTTGAAAATATTAGTCAAGGAATTTTTCAAAGTACACCCGATGGCTATTATTTAAGTGCTAATCGGTTTCTAGCTCATCTCTATGGATATGATAGTCCAGAATCCTTGATCGAGTGCTTGACCGATATTGATCGTCAACTTTATGTCGATCCGACTCGTCGTCAACAGCTCAAAATCCTGACTGAAGAGCAGGGGATTGTTTATGATTTTGAGTCTGAGGTTTATCGACGAGATGGTGAAATAATCTGGGTTTCAGAGACTCAAAGAGCGGTTTTAGATGAGGAAGGAAATATCATCTATTATGAGGGAACTGTAGAAGATATTAGCGCTCGTCGTCAAGCGGAGGAACAACTGCACTATGATGCCTATCATGATAAACTAACGGGTTTAAAAAACCGGACTTGGTTTATCGATCATCTGGGTCAAACGATCCATGCCTATCAATTGCAAGAGACTGGCTTATATGCCATTCTATTTATTGACTTAGACCGGTTTAAAATTATCAATGATAGTCTGGGGCATTTGGTCGGTGATGATTTATTAAAACAGGTGGCTCAGAGATTACAAACTTCCCTGAGTGGAATTCATGGAGAGTCTTTTTGTAACCTGGATCGGGAGATTCCTAAAGATACATTAGCTCGATTTGGGGGGGATGAATTTGCGGTATTATTAACGTCCCTGAGCGATCCTCAAGAGGCGATCGCCGCTGCCGAACGGTTAGTCTCCCTGATGCGAACTCCCTTCCGGATGGGAGATTATGAGTTTTCCTTGGGCGCGAGTATTGGCATTACCTTAGGGCATCACGATTATCACTCCCCAGAAGAACTCTTACGAGATGCCGATCTGGCCATGTATCAGGCGAAAGGACAAGGAGGAGGGCAGTTTGTCTGTTTTGAAACAGTCATGCATCCCCGCGCCCTAGCTCGGTTGCAGTTAGAACACGATCTCACTCGTGCCCTAGAGTTAGAAGAATTATCTTTATGCTATCAACCGGTAGTCTGCTTAAGGACAGGGGGATTAAAAGGATTTGAGGTCTTGTTGAGATGGAAACATTCTAAGAAAGGATGGATTTCACCGGGAGAATTTATTCCCGTGGCCGAAGAAATTGGTTTAATTAGCACCTTGGGATGGTGGGTTTTAGAGCAAAGTTGCCGTCAATTGCAGCAATGGAGAGCTGAGATCTCCCAGGGGTTAGAGATCGTATTGAATGTGAATTTGTCGTTATTGCAACTGAAACAGACGAATTTAGTTGAGCAAATTGAAAAATTATTGCGATCGCATCATATTCCCGGTGATTGCTTAAATTTAGAGGTTACCGAAACGAGCTTTCTGGAAACTTCTCAATTTGATGCGTCCATCTTGCATGAACTCAAAGCATTGGGCTTACAACTGTCTATTGACGACTTTGGCACCGGATACTCCTCCCTCAGTCGGTTACACCAACTGCCCATTGATATGATTAAAATTGACCGAGAATTTGTTGATGGTATAGAAACGGATATTAGCAAAGAGGCGATCGCCCAAACTATCATCACCCTCGCCCATAACCTGGGGGCACAACTCGTTTGTGAAGGGATCGAAACCCCAGCTCAATGCTGCAAACTGCAACAGCTTGGGTGTGAATACGCACAAGGTTATCTCTTTTCTCGCCCCCTGATCCCCCGATCGGCTACCCAATTACTCAAACATCCTCATTTTCAACAAGCCATCAATTGGTCATCTTGTGGTTGCTCTGTAGCCTCGAAATAGGGAATAGGGAATAGGGAATGGGAAATAGGTTTAGAGTCGCTAAGGAGTCGGAATTTAAGGAACTCCTAACTGCCTTGGCCGTTGCTATAATGCTTATCACCCTACCAGAACCCCAAGATCGGAGAGTATATTAAAAACAACCCTATGATCCATTACTTATTACCGATTCCCCCTTACCAACTCCCCATTACCCATGAGCCATTCTGCTCAACTCACCCTCAATTCCTGTTTACTTGACTTAAATCTCCAAGATTTTCAAGTCAGTCCGACAACTTTAACTCAAGTTGTCTTAAATCAGTTCGATCAACGTCCAGACCTTGCCGGTGTAATTATTGCCAGTCCTGAGCGACTGTTGGGTATGATTTCCCGGCGTTTATTTTATGAGCATTTAAGTGAAAGCTACAGCACACAAAAAATCTTAAAAACTCCTATTCAATTTTTTTTGAATAATATGAAAACCCAAGGGAAATGTTTGCAGCTTTCCTATACTGAAAAAATTGGTACAGCCGTTAATATTGTTCTATCCCGCGATCCCAAAGTTATTTATGAACCCATTGTGGTTGTTTTCCAAGAAGCTAGTGTACCGGGGATAGCTGCCTATTTTTTGTTGGAATTTCAAACCCTTATTTTAGCTCAATCTCAAATTTTATCTGACTTAAACCGGGAAATAGAAAATAAACAACTTGAAGGTCAACGAAACACGATAAAACTAGAACGGGAGCATCAAAAAGTAGAAGCCTATGCTCGATTACTTGAAGATCAATTAGCGACGATCCATGAACGCAATCAGCTCCTGGAATTACAGCAGCAAGAATTAGTGCAAAAAAATCAAGAGGTTGCTGATTTAAATCATCGATTTATTCAAATTGGAAAACTTTTATCCCAATCCGGTAAACGAGCCTTTCGGGCCACCTCCTCTGGTGTAGGTGTGATTTGTAATCAAACCGATAAAATTGTGAAAACTGGAGACTTGTTAGAAGAAGAACTTAAAACGATTGATGAAACCTCAAAGTTGATTGAAAGAGTCAGTCAACAGGTGCGACACCTAGCCGTACAACTAGCAATTATCGCCAATCAAATGAGTTCAGAAATGAGAGGCTTTAGTAGTGTTAGTTCGGAAATTAGTCAATTGGTTACCCAAACTTTTGAAGCTGGGCAACAAATGAAACGGTTCGCAAATCGATTTCGCCAAAGAATTCAAGAGTTTACCGAATTTGCCCAAACGGGAAGTCAAGTAGCTACTTCTTTAGTAGATAAAGTAGAGAGTGCTGAAAAATCCCTCAAAGATTTAGAATTGTTAGTTCAATTTCAAGCGAATAAAAAAAGATCGGTTCCTAGACCTGCACCCCCAAGATCTCGCCCCGATCCAACTGAGAGTAAGTCCAGGGCTTCTGAAGAGAAAAATCAGAAGAATGGCTCTGAGTCCCCTAGGAGTGATAAACTATAGAGGAGTGTTACCTCATGATTAGAATATGATTAAAACGGGAATCAAAATAGCTTTAAGTTTATCTTTCTTTTTATCTATGGGGATGAATGTGGTCAGTCAAACCCCTCCTGCAAATACTTATCAGGAAGGATTTTGGCAACCGATCGCCCGGGTTGACAATCCCCAATTTCCGATGACTGTTGAGCTGGTCAACCAAACGGGTCTCAATCTAGATTATGGATTGACTACTGACTCGCCGATACAAGTACCAGAGTACTTACGTCCAGGAGCAACAACGAGTATAGTTCTTGCCGATCCAGAGGCGAATATTTCCATTGGTTATATTCCTCTAGATCCCAGGAATGAAGAGATTAGCTTTGAATATAACATTACCATAAACTCTAATTCATCTATTCGGTTTGAAATTCTTCGCACGGACAAACCAGATCGGGTAGGCGATGGCATTGGTCGGGTGATTGATATTCAAAGTACGGGGGGGATTTTTATTTATTAATTTCATAAAATTCGCTCACCCACCTCTCTCAAATATTAGAAAAATGGCAGCCGATCATCACTTTATCCTAGACTTAACTCTTGTTTTAGGTGCTTCTGCTCTTGGAGGATATGTAGCTACTCGCCTACGACAACCGGTACTGTTAGGATATCTGGTGAGTGGGTTTGTAGTGGGGCCTTTTGGCTTGCAATTGCTGGCAGAAACGGAACAGATTAAACCCTTAGCAGAGATCGGGGTTGCATTTTTATTATTTGCGTTGGGGGTAGAATTTTCCCTGGCAGAATTAAAGCGGGTGAAAGAAATTGCTATTCAAGGGAGTTTATTGCAAATTGGCTTAACCTTAAGTTTAGTGGCGATCGCCTCAACGGTCCTTGGTTGGGTCAGTGGTTGGACGCAAGGAATTTTCTTAGGGTCAATCTTATCACTTTCTTCAACGGCAGTAGTACTGAAAACACTCACTGAGCGAGGAGAAGTCAATACCCTTCATGGGCAGGTGATGTTAGCGATTTTAATTGCCCAGGATTTAGCTCTGGGGTTCATGTTAGCCATTTTACCCGCATTAGATTCCCCCGAACACGTCTGGCCCACATTAGGAGCAGCCTTACTCAAAGTATCCATCTTTTTAGGGTTGGCGATCGCCTTGGGACGATGGGTTGTTCCTCCCCTGATCAAAAGCATCGCCCGCACCGAAAGCAGCGAACTCTTCCTCTTAACCACCATTGCGCTGTGCTTAAGTGTTGCCCTGGTTACTGCCCATCTGGGATTATCCATTGAAATGGGAGCCTTTGTGGCTGGCTTAATGATGGCCGAAATTGATTATGCCGATCAAGCCCTGGCTAAAGTTCTCCCCTTACGCGATACCTTTGCCAGCCTCTTTTTTGCCTCTATTGGCATGTTAATCGATCCGCAAATTTTGCTCGATAACTTCGGCATTATTTTAGGATTAGTGCTGATGGTGATGTTCGGGAAAGCCCTGATTATCTTCCCCATTGTCCTCAAATTTGGCTACTCCTTAAAAACCGCCGCGATCGCCGCTTTGGGCTTAAACCAAATCGGTGAATTTTCCTTTGTCCTCGCCTTAGAAGGATTCGATCTGGGTCTGTTAACCGAGGAAAAATATCTCCTGATCTTAGGCACAACTGCCATTACTCTAATCCTCACTCCTATTAGCATCCGCTTTGCCCCCCGGTTAGCCCAATTTATGGATAAAATCCCTGGCCTCAACCAACTCCTACGTCAACAAGAAATCAAAGCACTATCCTTACCAGAAACAATTAAAAATCATGTTGTCATCGCTGGCTATGGGCGAGTCGGACAAGCCCTAATTAGAATTTTGCATAATCAAGGACATCCTCTCTTAGTTATTGACAATAGTGAAGCTGCAATTCAACGATTAAGACATCAAAATATTCCCTATATTTTTGGTGATGCCGACTCCGAATTGGTCTTAGGCAAAGCTCATTTAGAAACGGCCAAAGCCTTGGCCATTACCCTCCCCGATCCTGGCACGACCAGACTCTTGCTCAAACATGCCCTAGAATTTGCACCAGAATTGGATGTGGTTGCCCGATCCCATAATAATAGTGAAATTGATGTCCTCACCCAACTAGGGGCCCAAGAAGTCGTACAACCGGAATTTGAAGCTGCCCTAGAAATGGGGGCCCATTTACTGTCCACATTAGGTGAATCTCAATGGGCGATTCAATCAGTCATTCAAGCAATTCATCGCGACCATTATCGCAGCGTCCGTCCAGAAAATTTGGTGGGTCTGCAACAGAAATGGCTGGATGATGCCACTGAATCTTTGCACCATGAATGGGTAAAACTTTCAGAAACGTCATCCTTAGATTGGATGACCTTAAGTGAAACCGATATCCGTCATTTAACCGGAGTGACAGTAATGGCTATTCAGCAAGGTGACGATCGGGTCTATTATCCGAAAAATAAAATGACCTTGCGTTCCGGTGACCAATTATTAGTCGTCGGAAAACCAGAAGAAATCTTAGCTTTTCGAGATTTAGTTGAGGGACGTAGCGCCCTTGCCGAGGGAATCAGTCATTGGTTAACCCTTTCTGAGCTATCCCCGCTGATTATGCTCACACCCCGTGACATTTGGCAAAAATATCAGGTGGTCATTCAAGCGGTACGTCGCCATGGAAAACTTTATAATCCAGTGGATTCAGCCATGCAATTAGAAGCAGATGATTGTTTATTATTGCGAGGAGAGAGCGATCGCATCCAAGACGCGATCGCCGATGATATCCTCTTGAACCCAAACGAGTTAAACTAATTTCTATTACCGATTACCGATCCCCTATGTCCCTCGATTATCTTGAATTTGCTTCTTCTAGCCAACCTCCCCAGGGTTTAGTAATTTTTCTCCATGGTTGGGGGGCAAATGCACCCGATTTATACCCCCTAGCTGAAACTCTGAATTTACCGGAATATCAGTTTATCTTTCCCAATGCTCCCTTTGCCCATCCCGAAGTTCCAGGAGGGTTAATGTGGTATGGTTTAGACTTCAATAATCCTGAAAAAATGTTTAGCGATTCTCAAAGAATTCAAGTCTCCTATGAAAAACTTAAAGCATTTTTAGAAGGGTTATCTCAACAAACTGGAGTCCCCTTAGAAAAAATAGTTTTAGCTGGATTTTCTCAAGGGGGAGCAATGGCGCTCCATGTGGGATTAACCCTGCCGTTTGCAGGGTTAATTGGCTTGAGTGGTTATTTGCATTCAGAAGTAGAATATTCCTATGAGCCTCCAGTGTTTCTCTTTCATGGTCGTTTCGATCCGATGGTTCCCCTGGAGAAAGGAAAACAAGCCAGAGATGAGTTACAAAAACAAGGAATTGCAGTAACCTATGAAGAGTTCGATATGGCTCATCAAATTATTCCAGAAGAGTTGGAGCGGGTGCGCCAAGTTTTGGTGGATATGTTGGCATAGAGCGCTAGGTGTTAGGGAATGGGGAAGAGGGAATCGGGAATGGGGAATTGAGGTGGAGGATCATCGAGCCTAAATTATGAATCATACCCTTGTAAGATTCCCCTATCTCCCTATCCTCTCAACGGTTATAGTAGCTAGGTTTCTCTCATTGAAAGACAGTCCTATGGTGAACTTAAGACAAAGAATCTGGAATTGGGGCGCGATCGCCACTTTAGCGATCGCCATTACCGCTTGTGGTTCTTCTCCAGAGGAGGTTGCCTCCTCTCCTTCTCCGGTTGATCCCGTAACTCTCACGCCAGAAGAAGTACAAAATTATGCCAGGGTTATCCTAGAACTTGAACCCATTCGCCAAGTTGCTCTCGGCCAAGTACAAACTTTAGTGGATAGCGGTGTAGCGCCGATTATTATTTGCACCGATCCCCAGAGTCTTGCCGGTGTATCTTCTGAAGTGACGGAAGTGGTGGTTAATTTCTGTACTCGAGCTAAAGAGATTAATGACAAATATGGCTTTACCCCTACACGCTTTAATGATATTACCCGTAATTTACCGACGAATGCAGAATTGAAAGCACAAGTTGATGAAGCGCTGTTAGCACAGGTGATGAATCCAGAGACAACTGCACCGGAAACCACTGACTTAGGACAATAATTTGTAAGTTGGGAATGGTTCCATTAACCAACCAAGAGTGGCTGACTGGTTTTGTTGGCGCGATCGCTCTAAAACTTGGATGGGTATTTCTAAGGATAAATCAGGAAAATCTTAATACTTTTAAAGGGGTCGAGAATTGCGATCGGGGGCGATCGTCAACCCAAACATTTTCCCCTGTTGCACATTCACAATCCAATATTCTCGAATCCCTACTTTCGTTCTCAATCACTGAATCCTTGAAAACCTCCAGCTACCCTGTCTTGCATCTTGTCTACAAAATTGGTATAAGATAGGCGCTAACTCCTTAAAAACAGATAACTCTCGCCTTTTATGACTATTGATGAGCTATGGGTATTGATAGGCGCTAAATACCACAAACAATTAAGACCCGTACAAAAAATAGTGCTTTATCAATCCTGGGAGGGATATTCCTTTGCTCAAATAGCCAAACAATCTGGATTTACACAAGATCACCTCAAGAATATCGCATCCAAGTTGTGGTCGTTGCTTTCAGACCTGTTTAACGAGACCCTGACTAAAAAGACCTTCCGTGCCATTCTAGAACCGCGCCCCCTGAGCGTCCTCGAACGAGAACTCATCGCACAAGCGACTCCTCTGATGCGGGAATACCCCCTAGAATCCCCCGATGGTCCCGTTCCCCTCGAGTCTCCGTTTTACATCCAGCGTACCCCGATTGAAGAATTGACCTGCACAGCTATCGCAACACCGGGAAGCCTGATCCGACTCAAATCACCCAAACGCATGGGAAAAACCTCCCTGATGGTGAGAGTATTAGCTCATGCTCGGCAGTTAGGCTACCGCACCGTCTCTCTAAACTTGCAGCAAGTCGATCGGGCGTGTTTAACAGACCTAGATTCTTTCTTACGCTCGTTTTGCCTGATGCTCTCGCGCCCACTGAAGTGGACATCCAACCTCGACGATTACTGGGACGATTTTTTGGGGAGTAAAAGTAATTGTACCATCTATCTTGAAGATTATTTACAAGCTCACCACAATTCGCCTTTAGTCATTGCTTTAGATCGGGTTGAGGAGCTATTTTTATATCCAATCATTGCCGCTGAATTTTTTGCCATGCTGCGTTATTGGCACGAAAAAGCGAGTTTTGGAGATAGCGAAAGTGAACTCTGGAAAAACTTACGTTTAATCCTGGTTTACTCTACCGAAGAGTATCTCGCTTTGAAGACGAATCACTCGCCGTTCAATGTTGGTTTTGTGCATAAGTTGCCGTTGTTTACGTCGTTTCAGGTTGAAGAATTAGCGGAGCGCCACCAACTCGACCTCTCAGTGCAACAGATAGAGCAATTTATGGAATTAGTTGCAGGTCATCCCTATCTCGTGCGACTGGGATTTTATCATCTTGCTCAACAGACCGTCACTTGGGAAGAATTAATGAAAACGGCAGCAACCGATACTGGTATCTATCACAATCACCTGCACCAACATCTGGCTAGCCTGAAAGCCGATCCCGATCTCGCCGTGGCTTATAAAGAGGTATTGAAGGCAAACCAACCCATAGAGTTAGAGCAGCAATTAGCGTTTAAGTTGCACTGTTTGGGATTGGTGAATTTGCAAGGTTCTGTTGTGTGTTCTAGTTGTCAGTTATATACTGACTATTTTCGAGACTTAAAGTTTTAGTCGATGCAAGGTTTTGGCTATCCAAGCTCGATCAAAAATTGATTCGTAAATGCGGTTGCCCACTTGGAGAACACCCCTTTTGTTGATGACTAACCCAGACATGAGCAAGTCTGCTTGTTCGACATTATCAATAGCGATCGCCTCTGTTTTCTCTAAGATTTGCCCATAAATTTCGAGTAGTCTAACCGCTTTCTGTTTATCTTGGAGGAGGTAATCGCGAATCGTTCTTAAATGTTGGGGTTCGTCTTGAGTTTCCCAGTCGGTGAGAATGTGCGATCGCACTAATTCTTCTACCCATTCTCCTTCGCGGTTACTTGGAAGAGTGGAAGAATCGTTGCGGATTAGCCGACAGAGTTTTTGGGTGAGGAAGGGTTGACCTCCCGTCCAAGCTAAGATTTCTGTCAGTAGGGTTTGGGGGTTGGTCACCCGTTCGCTTAACCCATAGAGTAAGGGTTGAACTTCGTGCTTTCTAAAATAGGCGAGTTCAATTTTTTGACCGATGTTAAATGGGGTGCTGCTTTTGGATTGAATGAGTTGATAAGGAGAGGCGGCACCGAGTAAGATGAAAGTGAGGCGATTATAATCGGGAATTTCAGCTCTTTGATTATAGCAGTAACGGAGGATTTTGAATAAGGGATCGGTATCAAAATCCAGGTTGAGGACGGTATCTATTTCGTCGATGAAGATGGCAATTTTTCCCGAAATGTTGGGGAGTAAGACCGTTTCGATGAATTCAGAAAAACGTTGGCTGGAGGATAAGAGGTCGCGATCGCGCCACCAACTGCGAAGATTAACGCTATCTGATAGACGAAATGCTTTGACTAATAAATAGGCTAAACCAGCATACCAGTGTTCCGGACGGACTTGGCGATCGCTAATTCCAGTCAGATCGATCGCCACGCAGTTAATACCTGTATTTTTCAACTGTTTCACCATTTGCACGCGCAAGCTAGACTTTCCCATTTGCCGAGAATTAAGGATCGTGCAGAATTCTCCTTTGATTAAGGCTTTGTAGAGTTGTCTGTCGGCAGAACGGACGACGTAAGTTGGAGCATCTATTGACAGGCTTCCACCGACTTGATAGTCAAAGGTTGAGGGTTCTTCTCCACTTTTCAGTAACTCGTTTTCGATTTTTAGTTCCGCCTGAGTTAATTTCAGAACTTCTACAGTTTGAGACAGTTCTTGAGTGCGTTCTTCTACTTTTTGTTCGAGACTTTCGCTGTAGTCTTCTAATTGGGCGTAGAGGCGAGCATTTTCAATGGAAATCGCGGCTTGGGATGAGAGAATTCTTAACAGTTCCAGGCGATCCTTTGTAAAGGTGTTAGTCGCCAGGTTATTTTCCAGGTAGATAATGCCGCTAATATTGCTTTGGTTGATGAGGGGAGTACAAAGAATCGATTGACATTGATACTGTTGAGTATAAGGATCATTGGTAAAGTCTCCTTCATTCATAGCATTGTTCAAAACCACCGTTTCGCCAGTGCGGGCGACATAACGCACTATTTTTGAGGATAGCTTTGGAAACGCCTCTATGGGAATAGACTGCAAAACTAAAACATTCTCAGAATCCGTTTCTTTGATCGCTTCGATTAATAAATCTTCGTTACTAGGTAAAATTAGAATTCCCCGTCCTGCTCCAGCATTTTCAATGAGAATATTCATTAAATTTGCTAGTAACTTTTCTAAAACAATTTCACTGGAAAGGGCATTGGTAGATTTGATTACTGTAGCGATGTCTAGCAACTCCGTGCTACCCGAACTAGTATCTCTGCTCGAAGTATTGGAGATGGTTAATGTTGAGGATTTTGTCGAAAGAAAAAATTCTGAATAGCGAGTTTCTAGATCTCGTACTTTGGCTACTGCACCCCAGCGCTGGTAGGCATAATGGGCTTCTTTGAGGTAGAGTTGGGCAAGAGAATTTTGGTTTCTACTCAGATAGTATCTGCCTGCGAGTTCGTTGGCGAGGGCTTCTTCGTTCAGGTATTCGTTTGCTTTAGCTAAGGCTATGGCGCGATCGTAGTATTCTCGGGCATCTCCGTTTTTGTCAAGTACTCGAGCGCGTTCGGCTTCTACTAGATAGTATTTGTGCTGATAGTTCATGGGGGCGTGGTGCGCCCAGTTTTCCATTTTGGTTTGATTGGTTGCGACTGTTTCGAGTATTTGTTGGCGATCGTCTTCGCTGGCACTAGGATATACTGCTAGGCGAGCCAAAGAGTCATACATTTGATATATTCCAGTCAATATTCCTGCTGAAATATCTTTGTATTCTTCTAATTTTACAGCATATTCTAAAGATTTTTCTTCTTTACAAAAGACAAAGTTAAGCATTAATTTATTGAAATAAATATGAAGAAATGAAGCACCATCTTTTGCTTCTATATGAATAGGAAGCATTCTATCTTCATCGTATGCCTGTCCCTTTAAAATCGTTGTTTCTTCACTTTTTTCCATCAAATTTAGAATGCTTTGCCAGTATATTTTTTGCCAGTTCAAAACTATTTTTTGCTCAATTCTATTAATAGCATGAGCATATTGAGCGAACTCTCGTTCCAAGAGATTCAATTCCAAACCAATTACGTAGGAATGTAGGCAATAGCAATAACCTGACATTGCTGCAAATGGAAAATCTCCTATTTCTACTCCTGTTTGATAGCCTAAAACCATGGGAGATAAGGTTGATTTGATATGCTCTTTTAAAAGGATGACATGATCGTAAACCATCAGCATTACTCTTGATGCTATTTTTTTTACATTAAAATGCGACAGAAAATCTAAGGCTAATTGACCATATCTATAGCCCCGATCTATATCTCCCCAAGCATTACAAAGTCTTTGAGCATAACAGGCATAGACAAAACCAGTCTCAGTAGAATTACCATATTTTAGAGATAGCCTTATTTTTTGCAAAATGATTAAAGAGCAGAGATTTGGATCTGTGATGTAACTAGCAGCAAATGATGAACTTAGTACCTTCATCGCTGTCAAGCATAATTTATCAGTCATTATCGGCATTCCCAGCAAATCCGAGTAGTTGTAGTTTTCCAATACAGATTGCGTTTCCTGAAATGCTTGCATAACATCCGACTGACTCGGATTTTCTGGAAAGTAAATTTCTAATAATTTCAACAGGTATAAAGCGGTATTAAGAGCTTCTTGTGGTTGATTACGAGCGTAGTATGATTCTATTTTAACTTCATAAACTTTAGTTTTATCTAGAAGTGTTTTTGCTTCTTGTTTGACGGTTTCAGCTAATGACTCCATATCATCAAAACTGCCAGATAAATAAGCTGTTTCAGCAGCTTCTAGATATAGCTCTAATGTCAAATCGTAATTATTTTGCCAGCTATCATGTTCTAGCGTTGTCAGACCGATTTGTAGATAGTTAAACGCAGGTTGATAGGCTGCTGAGGCTTTCGCTTTTTTCCCTGCAAGTAGATTCAGTATCGCTAATTCATCTAGACTCGATCGTTCGTCGATTAATATGCGACCCTTATTCAGTTGGTTAACAATATCGAATATTTTCCGATCGCGCTCTTCATCACTTATATTTGCTAATAGCAACTGTCCCAAGCGCAAATGCACGGCTTGTCGATCCGCTTCGGCAATTAAGGAATAAACAGCTTGCTGGATGCGATCGTGAACGAACTTATATTCTGCGATGAGACGATCGGAGAGACCCTCAACCTCAATTTCCATAAGCTTGTAAGCATCACCGATGGGAAGAATAAAACCCTCTCTAAGAGCAGCTCCTAACAGAATTGCTGTTTCTCTTGGCGATTTTTCAGAAACGATCGCGAGAGTTTCCAAGTCGAACTGGTTGCCCGTGCAAGCTGCCAACTTCAAAACGGCGATGGTTTCTGGCGGCAACTTTTGTACTTTAAGAGCCATCAATTCGACTACGTTATCTGTTATTTTTCGACCTTGTATTTGTTCTAAATCCCATTGCCACTCACAGCAATCTCTATTGAAACCCAGTAATAATTCCCCATACAAATTCTTTAAAAATTCAGTAATAAAAAATGGATTACCTCTTGTTTTTTTCTGTACTAATTTTGCTAGAGGTTTGACTTGCTTTGCTGCTAAATTTAAGGTATCTCCGATTAGCTGAGTGACTTCTTGCAACTCTAAAGGTTGTAGAGAAATTTTGCTTACTAATACTTCTGCTTTTTTGATCTCTTCTATAGTCTGACTCAACGGGTGCGTTTCACTGACTTCGTTATCTCGATACGCTCCGATGAAGAAAAAATATTGGATATCTGCGGCAGTTATCAGCCGTTCCAGCAGTTTCAGAGATGCTCTATCCGCCCATTGTAAATCATCTAAGAAAATGGCTAGGGGATGTTCGGGTTGAGTAAAGACTGTAATGAAGTTTTGGAAGACAAGGTTAAAGCGGTTTTGGGCTTCGGCCGGTGGCAGTTCTACTACAGGGGGTTGCACGCCTAATATTGCTTCTGCTTCGGGAATCACTTCGATTATAACCTCTGCATTGACTCCCAAAGCATCCATAATTTTCTGCTTCCACTGAGCCAATTTTTCCTCGCTTTCGGTGAGGAGTTGTCGCATCAGCGATCGGAATGCTTGAATAATAGAAGCATAGGGAATGTTGCGTTGAAACTGATCGAATTTACCTGCGATAAAGTATCCATGAGTTTCGGTAATAGGCTTATAGACTTCTCGAACTAAGGCGGATTTGCCGATGCCAGAATAGCCAGAAACCAGCATAATTTCGCTAGTACCCCGACCAACGCGATTAAATGCATCTAACAAACTGTTAACTTCTCTTTCCCTTCCGTAAAGTTTTTGGGGAATCTGAAATATGTCGGAAAAATCGTTGCGACCCAGAAGAAAACTGTCTATCTTGCCTTTTTCTTCCCATTGCCTTTGACATTCCTCTAAATCTGCCTTAAGGCCGGAGGCTGAGTTGTAGCGGTCTTCAGCATTTTTTGCCATCAGTTTCAGGACGATATCCGAAACAGTTTGGGGAATTTCTGATTTGATTTGATGGGGAGAGACTGGTTGTTTGGCGATGTGTGAATGTACGATTTCTAAAGGATCGTCGATGGGAAAAGGTAATTGTCCTGTTAGTAACTCGTAGAACGTCACTCCCAAGGAATAAAAATCAGTTCGATAGTCTATCGCTCGGTTCATCCTCCCTGTTTGTTCGGGAGAAATATATGCTAAGGTTCCTTCCAATGTATTGGGGTTACAGAACGTTGTCGTTTCTCGCGACAGCACTGTAGAAATGCCGAAATCAATTACCTTAATTTCGCCAGTCGTGGGATTGAGGACGATATTTGAGGGATTAAGATCTTTGTGAATAACATATCTTTGGTGAATTTGCCCTATGATGTCAGTAACTAGAGCAGCTATAGTAAAAAAGTGGCTGACCTCGACATGACCGGCTAACTTCAGTTGCACCAAAGATTGACCCCCGAAGTCTTCCAAGACGATCGTTAATCGGTCGTTACTTTCTAAGTTATAAACTCTTACTACTCCTTTTAATCCTTCTGCGTTCAGATTTTTGATAATTTCATACTCTCGCTTAAACCCAGCAATTGTTTCTGGTAGAGGATAAGCATGCTTCAAAATTTTGGTGATAACGGGTTGCTGATTTTGTCGATCGATAGCTGAATAAACGATTGAGTTGCTACTTTCGTATAATTTGACTTCTACTTTATAGTTAGACAAGACGAACATCATAATCTTTTCCTATACTATATTTAAATCTGTCTATCAAAAACAACACCCCCTAGATCTGCGGTGAATACGATACCCAATAATTTGCATACGAGCGATGAAACCATCGAGATCGCATTAAAAAGGTATCGTATTACCAACATAGATTTAGGAGGATCGAATAAACCCAAAAACAGATAAATGTTATTAGGTTTTGATAGTTTTTAGAGTTGTCACCTTGACTTTCACTCTGTCTCCGACTCCGATGGCTCCGGATCGGATGGATCCGGATCTGGAAATGGATCTTCGACTGGGTCTGCAGCAGCTATAGCCAACACAGATAGTTCGCTACCTAAAGCGATAGCAATGTCGTCCTTATCTCCTCTCTCGATTAGCTGTCTATCCAATTCTGCTAACCCTGATGCCCCCAGTAGTTGCTTTGGAGTGCCAGCAAAAGCTAACTGTTTTTCAGGAGCTACAGCTAAATCTGCCAAGAAATTCACTAAATTGTTCAATGTTATGTCTCCTTGTGAACGGTTTAAACACTTGGTATTTTTTTGTTGTAGGATACCATCGATATCAATGCTTAAAGGGGTCATTATTGGGTTAACTTTTTTGGCATTGTAAGTCTAACCCCTCTTTCCTACCTTCTTATGGAGTTTTTTGACTCCTTGCAGCATCCTCAATTGCTCTTACTTCCTCTAAGAACCTCAGAGAGAATTGATGGCTGCCGACGGCTATCCCTCTTGTCTTCATATCGTTAGTAAATCTGGACAAATCGAGGCTAGTTCTTGTACGATCGTATATGTTTTTGTTTAGGAAAATAGCCTGAAGGATATCAGCCGTCACAGAATGATATTTTTCTAGTATGAACTTATAGGCTTCTAGCTTTTCTGTATCACTTCTCATCTCTGGAATTTTGCTTTCCTTCTGCGATATTATTTTCCCTGAAGTTGCAGCCCGCATGGCATAAGCAAATGCATATTCATTATCTGTGTTCTGAATAGCTGCTGTAAAATCACGATATGCAGGCTCATACTGACTGTCACGATAGTAAGCCCATCCCCGATGAGCTAGAGCCCAAGAGTAACCAGGAGATTGTTTGAGAGCTTTCGTGTATTCCTCTATGGCTTTTGGGTAATTACCCGACTCGAACCAATATTGACCCAGCTTTGCTATTGCCCAAGGATAATGGTCTTGCCTGAGTGCGATGGCTATTTCTAAATTTTCTCTGGCATCTTGCGAAGGAACTTCACGGCCGTGTCTGTTTAGCTGGGCTGACCCAAGATGTGCGTAAGCCCAAGCATACTTATCGTTTTTTCGAATGGCCTGCCTAAAAAAACTTATTGCTTTACGATAGTCTTTACGTAGACGACACGTCTCGCCTTCTATTGCCAAATCTAATGCTGTTTGCGACATTTGCGACATCACATAATCTCCTTAATGTAATACTTACCATTATTCTACTAGCTATATTTATAATATATTTCGGCTGTTAGAACAAACATTTGTAACTTTTTGAAAACGGGGTTCGAGATGCAAATCAAACCAAGCTAGATCGTGAAGAGCCCTGCGCCTAGGAAAATAATCTAGGGATATAGCCTCTTCCAAAAATGCTAGGGCTTCGTCGTTCCTTCCCTCAATAGCGGCCAAGCCACCAAGCTCGTAAATAGTAGCACTGGTTTCCGAACTGTCCGCAGCCAGTTTGGCTTGCAACACTGACTTGGCTCGTTCTATTTCCGGTCGAGCTTCCAGCAATCCCTTCCAACGAGCTTTAAGAGTTGCAATCCAATAAAGAGTTAAACTATCTTCGGGGTCTGTTTCTAAAGCTTGTTGGTAGTGTTCCATGGCCTCAGCATATCGTTCTATTAAAGTGAGAAATAATCCTCTTTCGGCAAGCCAACCTTCCTTGATAATGGTCTTGTCGAGGGCTATGGCCCGGTCGAATTCCACCAGAGCTTCCTCGTAGCGCCTTAACATTTCGTAAGTTCGGCATCTGTAGGCGATCGCCCAAGCATAATCCGGTTGCAATTCGATCGCGCGATCGAGGTCTACCAAAGCGTCCTCATAACGTTCGATTCGCTCGTAAGTTACGCCGCGATGGGCCAAAGCCCAAACATAATTTGGCTGTAGCTCTATTGCTCGGTTAAAATCCTCTAGGGCTTCCTCAAAAGCGTCCAGTAAAAAAGAAGTTTCTCCTCGGTGAGCCAACGCCCAAGCATAGTTTGGGTTTAGCTCTATTGCTCGGTTAAAATCTTCCAGAGCTTCCCGATAACGCTTCATCAACCGATAGTTCTCACCTCGCCCCGCCCATGCCCTAGCATTTTGGGGGTTGCTAGCGAGCTCCCTATCTAGCTTCTCTAAAGTTTGTCCGTTGTTTCTCATCATATCTTTCTAGGTCTATTGTGTACCTAAAGGTGCATCCCCAAACGCTCTACCATCTCCATATCTATGGCTAATGGTGGGTTTGGTGGCATGTATAGAGTCGAGCTTTCCGTCACTTTCGCTTCCGGTAACTTCTCCAAAGGCATTCTTTGGATCGATGGCTCGCAAACTGGGTGATAAACTGCTGCTTCATAGACAATCGCCTCACTATCGGAAGCGTAGTAATTTTGCAAAACCTCCGTTAACACTTGTAACCCACGTACATGCCCTCCTTTCTCATAAAAACCACGATTTCCTACCAAAGCAATCTGCCACAAAATCAGAGCGCTAGTGGGGTCAAATTTGCGCTGCCGGATCAGGAAGTCTGTTGCCTCAAAACTCTGACACCCGCGCTTGCCCGGATCTAGACCCAAGTCAGCAAACAAGCAATCTTCTGCTGAAATACCTGGTAGCATCTGTGTTCTAAATCCTTCTTGTCTGGCTCGTCTGAGAGCGTTATGAGCTGGATCTGCAAAAACACCAGGGTGACCGTAAAAGACGGCGCAAACATTTAAGCCTCGATGCACTTCTGCCAAAATGCACTCTACCATCTGAGCATAAGTCTCTTTGCGCTGCCGATTGCTCCGATTGTAAGGTAATGGTTCGGCTGTAGAGTTGAGAGAGACCAGCCATTGTGCCGTGGCCGGATCGGCTATAGCATATAAGACTTTATCAGCCTGTTCGATCCAAGCTTTTGCCGCCAACGTGACTTGACCGACAAATTGGATTCCTGTCCCGACAATAGTTAAACACCCTGATTTCAAAGTCAACCTACCTAGTTATTTTTCCGTATAATTTTGCTGGGGAGGCGATCGCTCGATTAAAATCAACCAACGCTTTCTCATAGCATTTCATCTGTCTGTAGACTTCTCCGCGATGGGCGATCGCCCAACTATAGTCTGGTTCTATGTCTATCGCCTGACTAAACTCAATTAACGCTTTGTCATAGCATTTCTGCAAGCGATACTTTTCTGCCTTTCTCGCCAGTTCTCGCGCCTTTGCTCCGACTTCAATCTGCCGATTGTTCATCTTAATTCACCATCCCCAAACGTGCCATCATTTCCCGATTGAAAGGAATTTGTCCTTGCGGAGGAACGTAAAGAGTGGACACCTCACTCACCAAGGCTTCTGGTAACTTAGATAAGGGCATCGGCTCAATAATTGGCTGACAAACTGGATAATAAATAGCGGCTTCATAGACAATGACTTCATGGTCGCGATCGTAATGCTTTTCTAACACCTCCGTCAAAACCTTGAGACCCGGAAAAACTCCTTGAGCATCAAAAAAGCTAAAATTCCCAATCAATCCAATTTGCCACAAGATTAACGCGCTCCTGGGGTCAAAACGGCGATCGCGAAGCAGAAAATCCGTCGCTTCAAAACTCTGACATCCATACTGTCCTGGATCAACTCCCACATCGGCATATAAACAATCAGATGCCGATATTCCCGGTAGCATTTGTGCCCGGAATCCCTCCTCTCGTGCCTGCCGAATCGCCTCACGAGTAGGATTAGCAAAAACTCCAGGATGACCGTAGAAAACTGCACACACATCCAATCCTTGACGAACAGCATTGAGGATCACCTCCACCATTTCACCATAGGTTTGTTTGCGCCATTGATTGTTGGTATTGTACGGAAGACTTTCGGCAGTTTCGTTGAGCGATCGCAGCCATTCAGCCGTTGCCGGATCGGCAACTGCATATAACACTTTATCGGCCTGTTCGATCCAAGCCTTTGCCGCCAAGGTTACTTGACCAACAAATTGGATTCCCGTCCCGACAATCGTTAAACAACCCGATTTCAAACTCGACCTACCTAATCATTATTTCCATATCATTTTGCCTGGGAGGCGATCGCCAGAGGGCCAGCGATAGAACCGAAAGCGAATTGAAGCGCGATCGGATTTTAGTTTTAACAGTGTCTCCTCAACCTTGTCACTCGAACGCTTAAAAAATCACACTAGGGTCTGATTTTTAGCCAGTGATGCCACTCATTTGAACGTTAGTCACTAGCTGTATAATTGCGGTCGCGAAGTGTTCTTTATCTATCTCAGCACAACCTTCTAAAAATTGCAAGATCTTTTCCAAATTATCTTTTTTTAGCCTCAAAAGTATATTGAAATACTCTTGCTTGCGTACTTATACTTGCGTTACCTTAAATTCGTTTTTCGATCATATTTTTCTCCTCATAGTCGATATCCAAATTTCTGATGACATAATTTGGTCGTACATTCTAAAGACGATTCTATTGATCAGTTTCTGACAAGAATTCTAGAATTCACTCAGGACAAGGGTTTTCTGACAACCGAGAACCGTCTACCTATAGGGACTGTAAAGCTTTTTAGTCATTTGCCCTGCTTGATAGCGCTTTCCAGCTAGCCTCAGCATTCAATAAAGGCGGGATCATACTGGTTCGGCGGATATCCGGACGGAGGATCGCTCGACGGATTTCCTCTGCTGTAGCCTGGGGAAAAAGAGACCATAGCAAGGCCGCCGTTCCACTGACAAAAGGTGCGGCTGCGCTAGTACCAGTCATTGGCATATATCCGCCACTCGAAGAAGTACTGATCGTATTCACCCCTGGTGCCCTAAGTCCCGATTTCCCTACCGATATACCGCTATTCGATTTGAAATGCCAGTCTCCTTGCATATTGCAGGCAGCGACTGGAATCGTCCAAGGATGATCAAACAGAGCCATTTGCCCAATTCGACCTTGATTGCCAGCCGCTCCAACGATTAAGACTCCTTTTTGAAGGGCATAATCGAACGCCTCTTGGAGAAAACGTTGCTCTTGGAGCGACGTGGTGGGTAGGCCCAAACTAAGATTAATAATCTTAGCTCCAGCGTCGATCATTTCCCTAAGGGCACAGGCAAGATTCTCGGGCGTAACTTTGAGGCATTGCTCAAAATCGCCTGTATCGCATAAGATAGGCTTCACCAATACCGTACAATCCGGGCACAGCCCTGGAGCTTGAGAACCCCGTTGGGCACAGATAATTCCTGCGACAAAAGTTCCATGCACGCAGCCGATGCTCTCTTTCGTTTGGCCAATCACCTCTGATGCGGCGGGGAGCGTGCGTAGGGAAGCCGCTTGCAAATCTTCATGAGATCCTTCTACAGGGCCATCAATTATTCCTACTACGATTTCAGGTCGCCCAGATGTAGCAGCCAATAGCGGTTTGATATTAATAAGTTCTAAATAATTAGCCATTTTTTTAGACAACACTTTAACGTATTAAACTGCTTGCTTAAACCTGCACCCCATTGGCAAAATTAGTCTTAACTCTCTTCATATCTCTTCAGCAAATCGGAGTTTTTTGTTGCCATTGATGTATTTTCTTTTGACATCAACGCCTCTTTAGCTGAGGAAAAGCGATCGCCTCAAATTAGTCAATTTCATTACGAACAAGGTAGTACTAGCTTTTGCCAACAACCGCAGGGAACTTCCGAGAAAAGCCTGCAAGAGGGGAATCAAGGTGCGATCGCACTAAAGTCAAATCAGTAGTCCTGAAATCTACGTAGGTATATTTTGTCTGTGTATTAGTGCTTTTAATCGCCCTACTGTTCTTCTGACTTACCTCCCCATCCGTCCCCAGAAAATAGCTACTTAACTTCTCTTTGAGGATTTTCCGCGCCAAAGATATCCGCTTGCAAACATTCTCGTAGGTTATACCTTGTACTTCAGCAATTTCTGTATGGGAGAGCTGTTGATAAAAATGCAGGATAAATGTATGGCGCAACCGTTCCGGTAAAGAAGCGATCGCCTCCCGAATCACCATCGCCTTCTCTTCGTTCTCCAAAACCTTTTCCGGGGTATCCACCGCACTGGTAGGGCCCCCATTCTCCCTTTCTCCCACCCATTCAAGACTATCTACACCCGCCGCTTCCCCAGAGCGTTTGCGAATAATATCGATACATAAATTGCGAGTTACCTGCATCAGCCAAGCTTTCAAATTGTGGATTTTCCCCACATACTTCAGCACCTTTTCCCTAGCCTTCAGCATCGCCTGACTCAAAGCATCTTCCGCATCCGTAGAATTATAATTCATCAACTTCAGACAGCAGCGATACAATGGGTCGTGCATTTCCTGCCAGAGTTGCCAAAACTGGGAGACAATATCATCGAAGCCCCTAACAGCATTACGATCTTGGCGCGACTTTCCCGTCAGTAAATCGCGCTTTTTTCGTCTCAGTTGTACAGGGTTATCCGAGCCAATTTCACTTGCTTTGGCATACATCATAAGTCTTCTGTTTTTCTGGAATTTGATTAATTTTGGCTAGATTTGGGGAGGAGGGTCAAGATGGAAAAAGTAACATCTTAAAAGAGCTAAGAATTGGTGAGTTCGTTTGACGGGTCTGGGGCGCACTGCTTCTGAACATAACTCCCTAAGAACTGCTTGTTTGCGGTATTGATATGAAATCCGCATGGGTTACTTTTTACCCCTTTTTCCTGGAAACCAATCGGGCCAAACTCGACAGAATTCTCAAAAGAACGGACAAGACCCGTCTATATATAATTGGAAGTTATGTTTTCTCTGTTTTTTGATTACTTTAGTCGATAGCAGACTGATTTTTTCAGGGGTCAAGATGAAAAAGGTAATTTATAGTTGATTCAATGAACACTCAGACACTCTAAGAGAGTCTACAATAACGGTATATGTAGGGGCGAAAAATTTTTCGCCCCTACAAAAATGTCTCACTGTTATTTGAATTGACTATAGGTGTAGCGACCTGCAAGCACGATGAAGTGAGGTTAATTATATAGCAGAGGAAGGGAGAGTTACGACACTTTCTATTGCTATTCGGGCCTATTGCCTCAAACCATAACCTAACCGTCCTAAGCAACTTATTCCGTGCTATAGCTTCACTGCTTAAGATTGGAGCAATGGAATAAGAATCTGGGCAGTTGCTGGAGCGAGTAGTACCCCATTACGGTAATGGCCGGTGGCAAGCCATACCTGTTCGTGACCGGGAAGTTGACTAATAATGGGAGCCGGTTGGTTGTGGGGACGAGGGCGTAAACCTGACCATTTCTCAGTCATATTTAAATGTTGCAGACCCGGACAAAAGCCGATCGCTACTTCAATCATTTCATTGAACAACTGCTTATCTGCAATAATCTCATCCTGTTCATCGGGAAATTCCACTGTAGCGCCTACCCAATAGCTACCAACTCCTGACGGCACGACATGCACATCACCAGAGGTAATGGCAGGTTGAAAGTCCGGATCGCCTAAAATTTCCCCTTCATAGGCGATCGCCTGGCCCAAAACTGGGCGAATATCTAGAGGAGTCTGTAAATATTGAGCCAGGAATGGACTGCCTAAACCCGCCGCAATAATCACTCGATCGGCTTGCCATTCCTGGGATTGAGTTTGCACGCGATAACCAGAATTATCTGCGACTAAGTTAACCACGTCTTCGCCAAACTTAAACCGCACCCCTCGCATTTGAGCGGCTTTAATCAAACATTCGGTTAAAATTTTGGGGTGAACCTGGCGATCTTGGGGAGAATATACCGCTCCCAGACACGGCTCAACTGCCAAATGAGGACAACGCTCTTGCAGGGTTTCTCGACTCCAAAGTTGCAGATCCCATCCTTGAGATTGGCGAGTCTCGGCTAATTTCTGTTTTTGCTGCCACTTTTGTTCATCCCTGCACAGCATCAAAATCCCTTGGCGGTTATAGGGAATCGTTTGCTGGCAGAGGGTTTCGAGTTCTGGGATTAAGGTATCATAGCGGCGAATACTGGTTTCTCGCATTTGCCAGGCTCTACCCTTGGTTTTCTGGCTAATGCATCCCATCATCACTCCCAACGCAGCGCTCGTACAGCCTTGAACTCCAGATGTGCGATCGATCGCGGTAATTTGAACGCCTGCCATTGAGGAGAGTTCATAGGCGATCATTGCCCCAATTACACCACAGCCAATAATCAGAATTTGCGTCATAATATCGTATTTTTCTCTTTTTTATGATGGTTAGTTATAGACAATCGCAATTAGAAGCACACAAGAAAGGAATCGCTAAGAAATTTCTCTTCTAGCTCCTTGGGTAGTTATGGCATCATAAATCAAGCGACTTTCTTAAAGCTGAATTAACCGGTTCAACTGATTCGGGTAATTTATTACCCAACTTTCTTTGAAAAACAGCTTCATTTACTGTGGCTATTTTATCAGCTCTAATTAATGAAGTCTTTTTGAGTCCAGTTCGCTCAAAACTTTTATCTTTGTCAGACACTAATATCCACGTTTCTGGTAAATCACCATCAGGAATTTTTGAGAAGATTCCTAAAATAATCGCTTCTTGCCGGTGAACAGCAAGGACTAATGCTGGTCTAAGCTTATGACTCGCAAGATTACTAAAAGGAAAAGCAACTAACCAGATTTCATGAATCTTAGGATTCATAAATATCTTCCTCTGGATCATTCCATTCTTGAAAACCCGTTTCAGCCAGTTGCATGAATTCTTTAGTTTCCAAAGCTTTTCTGATTTCGTTCATGAGTTGATTAATTTTTTCTACTGGTAATTGTAGAATCATAGATTTGATGTGTTCTTGCTTAAGGGGTGAGAAGGGGGCTAAAGAGTAGACCGTATAAGGGATAGAGCCTTTAATCCCTTCTGGAAAAATAAGCGCTTATGAGGTTTAGAATCCATCAATTCTTGAGCCAAAGAAGACCAACATTGAAAGGAGTGAACC